>JBFGZI010000007.1:0-21333 GCA_041586855.1 Oceanisphaera sp.
AAACATTCACTGGATGTTTGGTCCATCACCAAACTTGATGCAGGCAGCAAGCTGCCCCAGGGGGGCTCGGAAATGCCGTCCTTGGCATTTCACGGTCGTGGGAGCCGTTCTCTGTTGCCTCTTCTGGAACACCGAGTTGCCCGCAGACGGCGCCAACAGGCAACGCCGGAGTATCAAGGAGGACGAAGGGAGCTGCTTCACCGACCATCACATGACAGGGCCAACAAAAGCTCCTGCAATGTTGGCACTCCCGCCGTCCATGGCGGTCGGACGTCATGTGTTGAGCGCCACAGGGAGGTGCTTGAGCGAGTCGGAGAAGCAGGCCCTTTGTCCGGGATTGATATCGCAGTCAAAAAGATCGAATGTTTAATGTAATTGGTATAAGGAGTACGCCATGGAACTGGTTGCGATACAGATAACGGCCGGGCCCGACTGGCCGGAGAACCGGGCCAGGCTGGAAACCTGGCTGCGGCAGTTGCCATCGACTCGTCCGCTGCTGGTGCAACTGCCGGAAAATGCCGTGGTGTTCGGCAGCAAGGAGGCGGCGCGGCAGCTGGCCGAGCCATTGGGCGAGGGCCCGATACAGGGCCAGTTCAGCCGGTGGGCGCGGGAGCTGGGCATCTGGCTGCTGGTTGGCTCCATGCCGACCCGTATCGAGGGCAGTGAGCGGCTGCACGCCACCAGCCTGGTCTATAACGAGCGGGGCGAGCGGGTCGGTCATTACCACAAGCTGCATCTGTTCGACGTGGACGTTGCCGATGGCCATGGTCGTTACCGGGAGTCGGCCACCTATGCGCCCGGCGACGAACTTTGTGTGATCGACAGTCCCTTCGGGCGTCTGGGCTTGTCTATCTGTTATGATTTACGTTTTCCCGAGTTATATCGGGCGTTACGCGAACGGGGCGCCGAGATCCTGATGGTACCGGCGGCCTTTACCCGGGTCACAGGGCAGACGCACTGGCTGCCGCTGCTGCAGGCCCGCGCCATCGAAAACCAGTGTTATGTGCTGGCGGCGGGCCTCTATGGTGAACAGGGTGAACGGCAAACCTGGGGTCATTCGGTGATCCTCGACCCATGGGGAGAGATCCAGGCCTGTCTGCCCAGGGGCGAAGGGCTTGTTGTTGCCCCGCTGGAACCCGAACGACTGTCCCGCATTCGCCGTCAGATGCCGGTTGCACAACATGCCCGCCTGAGCGCGGTTTGGAGAAACAAGCATGAGTATTGAACAGATTAACCGCAGCCTGCTGATCCCGAACGAACTGGATATGGCGCTGCTGGATGCCCAGCTGGCTCGACTGAGCCGGCATCAGATCGATTTTGCCGATCTCTATTTTCAGAACAGCGTGCACGAGTCCTGGGTGCTGGAAGACGGCATCGTCAAGGACGGCAGCTACAACATAGAGCAGGGTGTGGGGGTACGGGCGGTCAGCGGTGAAAAGACCGGTTTCGCCTATTCCGACGAACTGACGGCGACGGCGCTGGATCAGGCGGTGAGCGCTGCCCGCGGCATTGCCGAGCAGGGCGGCGATGGTCGCTTCCAGATCGGTCGTGAGCGTGCCATCACGCCTCGTTATTTCGGCCTCAACCCGCTCGACAGCCTGAGCCGGGAGCAGAAAATCGCCCTGTTGCAGCAGATGGATGCCTTCGCCCGCAGCCTGGACCCGGCGGTAACCCAGGTGATCGCCTCCATTTCCGGTGTGTACGAAGAGATACTGGTGCTGGCCACCGACGGCACCCTGGCGACCGATCTGCGCCCCCTGGTGCGACTGAACTGCTCGGTACTGGTGGAGCGCAAGGGGCGACGCGAGCGGGGCGGCAGCGGTGGTGGCGGCCGGGTCGGTTATGACTATTTCCTGGAAGAAGTGGACGGTCAGCCCAGAGCCATGAGCTATGTGAAAGAAGCGGTGCGTCAGGCGCTGGTCAACCTGGAAGCGATAGATGCCCCGGCCGGCACCATGCCGGTGGTACTGGGTGCCGGCTGGCCCGGCGTCTTGCTGCACGAAGCGGTGGGCCACGGCCTGGAAGGCGACTTCAACCGCAAGGGCTCATCCGCTTATGCCGGTCGTATCGGCGAGCAGGTCGCCTCCAGTCTGTGCACCATAGTGGATGACGGTACCTTGCCGAACCGTCGGGGCTCGCTGACCATCGATGATGAGGGCACCGCCAGCGGCTATAACGTGCTGATCGAAAACGGCATCCTCAAGGGCTATATGCAGGATAAACTCAATGCCCGGCTGATGAAGATGGCGCCGACCGGTAACGGTCGGCGGGAGTCTTACGCCCACCTGCCGATGCCGCGCATGACCAACACCTATATGTTACCGGGCGAGACATCGCCGGAAGAGATCATCAGGAGCGTGAAGAAAGGCATCTATGCGCCCAACTTCGGCGGTGGTCAGGTGGATATTACCTCCGGCCGTTTCGTGTTTTCCGCCTCCGAGGCTTATCTCATCGAAGACGGTAAACTGACGGCGCCCATCAAGGGGGCCACTCTGATCGGTAACGGCCCCGAGGCCATGAGTCAGGTGTCCATGGTAGGTAATGATCTGGCACTGGATGCGGGTGTGGGCGTCTGTGGCAAGGACGGCCAGAGTGTACCTGTGGGGGTCGGTCAGCCGACGCTCAAACTGGATCGGATGACGGTGGGTGGTACTCAGTAAGAAGCCTGGTCGATGATTAAGCGTGATTGTGGTCTGGATTGTTAATCAATAGTTAATAGTTTTTTTCTGTGCGATCCGGGGCCGAGGCTAGGTCTAATGGGTGCTGATCCACGCAAAAGCGTGGCGGCAACCTGGAGGCCATAATGATGAAAGCTTTGCTAGCGATAGCCTTTGCCTCTGTTCTTGGGTTGATGTTAATGCCGGCTCAGGCCGGTTCGGTGCGGAATGTGCAGCAGCCTGTAGTGCAGGAAATGGCGGGCGACGGTGTTGATAGCCGTGAATGTGCCAAGTTACGTAAAATGGGTAAAAAACCGGCGGGTATGTGTTTTTAACCACCGAGTGAGCCTATTAATAACAACGGGAGCCCAGGCTCCCGTTGTGCTGTCCGACTTATGGTTACTTGGTCGTCATGATTAAGAGGCGTCAGTTTTCAGGTTCAGCTTAAGGTACTGGAACAGTTCGCGGTAGCCCTGGGGCGGCAGGCCGGCGGCCAGCTCCTTGCGCGCCTGGCGCGCCAGCTGACGCAGTTTTTGCCGGTCCAGGTGACGGTGCTCCGCCAGCAGCGCATTCACTCCCTTGTCGCCTTCCTTGACCAGGCGGTCACGCCACAACTCCAGCTTATGGAACTGGGCATTGGCCACGGCACTCTTGTGCTCAAAGCCCGCGAGTGCCTTCTGAATATCGGTGACGTCCCGGGTGCGCATCAGCTTGCCGATATAGGACATGTGTCGGCGCAGGCCTTCCCGCTTGTTATGGAGTTTGTGCGCCAGCTCTATGGCTTCCAGCAAATCCTCGTCCAGTGGCACCCTGGCCAGCTCATGGGGTTGAAGCTTGACCAGTGACTCACCCAGTTTCTGCAGGGCGCGGCTTTCGCGTTTCATCTCGCTTTTACTGACCCATTCGATTTCATCATCGTGGCCGGTGGGGTCGTCATGCTGGCTCATAGTTTTTCCGTCTCGATTAACATTTGCATATATATTACCAGCTTCTCCCAAGGCGCGCAGGGGTCTGTTATGCTAACTCCAAACTGAGCCAGCGATGTTAATCATGACCCCAGCAGAAATTCAAACCGAACAGCGCCAGCTAGAGCTGGCCGTAGAACAGGCTCTGGACAGCGCCAGGCAACTGGGCGCAGACAGTGCCGAAGTGTCCATCAGCAAGCAGACCGGGCTTTCGGTCAATACCCGTAACGGCGAACTGGAAAATATCGAGTTCAACAAGGACGGTGCCTTGGGCATTGCCGTCTATCGGGATGGCCGCAAGGGCTCTGCCTCCACCTCGGATCTGCGCCCGGACGCCATCGCCCGTACCGTGGCGGCGGCGCTGGATATTTCCCGTTACACCACCGCCGATCCCTTCGCCGGCATCGCCGATGCCGATACCCTGGCCTGGGATGCGCCCGAACTTGAGCTGTGCTTCCCTCGCCAGCTTGAGCCCGCCGACGGTATCGAGCTGGCACTGCGCTGCGAACAGCAGGCGCTGGGCCGGGATCCCCGCATCAAGCAGTCGGACGGCGCCAGTTTTTCCAGCAACCTGGGCATCAAGGTTTACGGTAACAGCCACGGCTTTATCAAGGGCTACGCGGGCAGCCGCTTCGGCATGAGCTGTGTGCTGATCGGTGAGCAGGACGGCGACATGCAGCGGGAATACGGTTATACCTCGGCGCGCAGCTTCGAGGATCTCTGGACTCCCGAACAGGTAGCGGACGAAGCGGTCAGCCGTACCCTGGGTCGCCTGGGTGGTCGCAAAATCGACACTACCCGGGCGCCGGTGCTGTTTCACCCGGATGTGGCCGCCAGCCTGTTCGGTCATCTGGTGATGGCCATCAGTGGCGGTAACCTGTATCGGCAGTCATCCTTCCTGCTCGATGCCCTGGGCGAGCGTATTTTCCCTGCCTGGTTCGACATTCACGAGCAACCGCACCTGCACAAGGGGCTGGCCAGCTCGCCGTTCGATAACGAAGGGGTGCGCACCCATGATCGTCATATCATCGAGAATGGTGAGCTGAAATCCTATCTGCTGACCAGTTATTCTGCGCGCAAGCTTGGCATGGAACTGACCGGCCATGCCGGTGGCATTCACAACTGGACGGTGGCGAACAGCGGCCACAGCCTGGAGCAGTTGCTGAAGATGATGGGCACCGGCCTGCTGGTGACCGAGATGATGGGGCAAGGCGTGAATATCGTCACCGGCGACTATTCCCGCGGTGCGGCCGGTTTCTGGGTGGAAAACGGCGAAATCGCCTATCCGGTGGAAGAAATCACCATCGCCGGCAACCTGAAAGAGATGTTTGCGGGCATTCAGGCCATCGGCACCGATGTGGAAACCCGCTCCAGTCTGCAGACCGGCTCGGTACTGATCGGCGAGATGAAGATAGCGGGGCAGTAATAGCGATAAGCTGTAATACCAATCTGAATGGCTATGTACTCTAAGGAGGACAAAGGGATCTGCTTAGCCGACCATCGGACCGCCGATGGATGGCGGGAATGCCAGGACGGCAGGAGCATTTCCTGGCCGCACCACGGATGGTGCGGCTGAGCCTACATGGAGGTATTCACGGCGTGTCGGCGGAGCTGGCCCTTTGTCCGACCTTTACAGAGTAACCAAATAGATCAGCTATTTAATCAGCTTGGTATAAGAGGGCCACATATGCGGCCTTTTCTGTATGCTCTGTGCTCTGCTAAGCAGCTCACCAGATTGTGTAACCATGGCGATATTACCTAACCTCTTCTAATCCGCAGTGATACCAAAGAAAACACCTTACTATCATAAGCTGGCTGGTAATTCCCGCATCATCGGGAAGGCTTTACTCATATGTTGTTGAGTCACAATAAATCCAATTAGCTTTTTTTCGCTATCATAAGATTTAACACTGCAACCTTGTGCATCAATATCAACTTGCCAACTATCAACGCCGATCACCGTCTGTCCTGCCATCTGTATTGGCAATTTTGGTGTTTTAACTTTGATCAGCATAGCTGGAAGCTGTAATGTTGTTTGTTGTGATAATAATGTTTTTGCCAGTGTGTTTGCACTGAGCATAATAGGTTGTAGATAAGCCATTACTTTGCCGTTAATCTCTGCACAGTCTCCTAAAGCATAAACGTTTTCATCAGAAGTTTGCAGTTGTTGATTTACCACTATACCTTTATTTGTCTGCAGCTCAGCTTGTTTAGCAAGTAATATGTTAGGTCGAAGTCCAGCAGCAGAAATAACACAATCCACTTGATAATTTTGTCCAGAATTCAATACGACCCTAATGCCATTTTCTGATTTGTTCAATGATTTTACCGTATCTCCCAGAGCAAGTATGCTCCCTGATTCAATTAAGCTTTTTTGCAACTGTGTGGCAATAAACTCCGGTAGCATTGATGCCATCAGCGAAGTACAAGGATCTGCAATAATGACTTTTTTACCACTGCTGTCCAAATCCATTGCCAATTCAGTACCGATCAAGCCACCACCGATAACCAAGACAGATTTAGCTTGTTGTATTTTCAATCGAGATGCTTCAAATTCTTGCAGGCTATTCAGTGTTAGTACCTGATCAACAGCATCCCCTTCCATGCCTGGAATGATTGCCTTGGCACCGGTTGCTAATACCAGTTTGGAATAATTAAGCTCCTTACCATTAACAAAAATACTTTGTTTTTGGGTGTTTATAGCAGATACCGTGGTAAATGAATGCAAGGATATCTGATACTCATTTGCAAATTCTTCTCCTGTCATGCGGATCAAATCAGCAGAAGATTGCTGTTTTGAAAATACATGACTGAGATCGGGTTTGTTATAATCGTGGCCGTGATCATTCGTAAAAACATGAATTTCCTGCTGCTGATCATAACGGCGTATGGTTTTAATTAATTGATAAGAGGCAAAACCACTGCCGATAATAAATATTGGCGCGCTCATGATGCTTTCACCTCTTTAAGTTGTGTAAATACATCTTTTCCCAACGCACATTCTGGGCATAGAAAATAATCTGGAACATCAGCCCAAACTGTATTTGGTTCCACACCTTGATTGGGTTCGCCAATGAGTGGATCGTATACCCAGTTACACACGGTACATAACATTCTTTGTTGTTTCTCTGTTGCAGCTGATTTTTCATTTACCGACGGTACGATTGATTGCACATTTTCTGGAACCGCAATGCCAATCGGTGCAGAGGATGACTTGGTGATTTCAGTAACAATAGCTTCAGGGGCTAATTGAGATGATACAGGCTTTAAAGTCAATGGCTCAATATTATCTAAAGGATGCAATGCCCAGCTTTTAGCAATAATACGACCATGCTCACGGCATTCTCGCATCGCTTTACCATCTGGTCGCCATTTAGCTTTCAGAGAAATAGCGGTTTCAAAACCAGCATCCATTAAACGTGTATGAATTCGGTCAACTGCCCCACCATTCCAACCATAGCTTCCAAATGCAGCAGCTTTTTTGTTTTTAAATCGTAGACCACTGATTTCTTCTAACATACCTGCCACTTTTGGCATCATAACGTTATTCATGGTGGAGGAGCCTACTAATATCCCCTTTGAGCGAAATGTGCTGGTGAGTATGTCATTTTTATCATGACGTGAAACATTAAACACTTTAACAGCTACCGCAGGATCAACATCATGAATACCCTGCGCAATGGCATCCGCCATCATACGCGTATTATTAGACATGGAATCATAGAAAATAGTAATACGATCTTCCTGGTAATTGTCAGCCCACTCTAAATATTTATGAATGATTTGCGCTGGATTATCTCGCCAAACAATACCGTGTGAGGTGGCAATCATATCTACAGGAAGATTAAAGCTAAGCACCTCTTTTATTTTTGCAGTCACCAATCCACTAAATGGCGTTAATATGTTGGCGTAATAGCGTTGACACTGCTCCATCAATTCATTCTGATCAACTTCATCATTAAACAGATGCTCATCACAGTAGTGTTGGCCAAATGCATCATTACTGAATAATACTGCATCTCCCGTTATATAAGTCATCATACTATCGGGCCAGTGCAACATAGGGGTTTCAACAAAAATAAGTTGTTTTCCATTTCCCAGGTCTAAACTATCACCCGTTTTTACGGCTTGGAAATTCCATTCGGGGTGGTGATGGTGTCCCACAATGGAGTCAATTGCATTTTCTGTACAATATATTGGTGTGTTCGGTATTTTAGCCATTAATGCCGTTAATGCACCGGAATGATCCTCTTCCGCGTGATTTATAACAATATAATCAATGTCCTTGAGATCGATCTCCATTTCTAAATTCTGTAAAAATTGATGACTAAAACGATGATCGACGGTATCAACCAATACGGTTTTTTGTTCACGAATCAAGTAACTGTTATAACTTGTTCCCTTGGTCATTTTGTACTCAGTACCGTGAAAGTCCTGAACTTCCCAATCACGCTGTCCTACCCAGTGAATATTATTTTTTACATGAATTGTCATGATAATACCTTCTGTTTTGATTAAAAAATTTCTCCTAATAGGGTTAAGCATTTATCATGCCAAAGTTTCAACCTGTTGTTATATATGAATTTATTATTTTAAGGAAATTTTAAATTGTCATATTGACACTTGTCGGGTAAAGTCAATTTGACAGTTTGGTGTCAATTTGACAACTTGATATTGAAAAGCTCTCCCGTTGCCCTTGTACTGGAAAATTAATAAATGAAAAATGCGCATGAAGAACTGACCCAGCTTGCACTTGATCTTACCTTGGGCGTGTCTAGCCGGGATCGTTTTCGTCGCCTATTAATCACCATTCGTAAATTATTCAATTGTGATGCGTCAGCACTCTTGGTTTTCAAAGAGCAGCAGTTTTCTCCCCTTGCCATTGATGGATTATCCGAGGAAGTGTTAGGGCGTCGATTTCGCATTGAAGATCATCCGCGTTTAGAAGCGATTGCAAGAGCGGGTGATATTGTACGTTTTCCAGCTGATAGTCATTTAGCTGATCCTTATGATGGTTTGATCCCTAATCATGAAAAGGAGTTGCAAGTCCACTCCTGTATTGGCTTACCCTTATTAGCCAATGACCGTTTAATTGGAGCCTTAACCATTGATGCATTTGATCCTACGGCATTTGATTCTTTTTCTAATTACGATCTGCGTATTATAAATGCACTCGCGGCTGCCAGTCTCTACACATCACTTTTAATACAAAAATTAGAAAATCAAATAGGTGTTATCCCGCAGTCACAGTTGTTAAATAATCCTGACAAAAAAAGCAGCGTTGAAATGATTGGTAATTCAGTAGCAATGTCCGAGGTACATGCACAAATAAAAGCAGTTGCCAATACCGATCTGTCGGTGCTGATCACAGGTGAAACAGGCGTCGGTAAAGAATTAGTGGCAGCTTCTATTCATGCCCAATCATCACGTAATGAACAAACCCTGGTTTATCTTAACTGTGCAGCCTTACCTGAAACCGTGGCTGAAAGTGAATTGTTTGGCCATGTAAAAGGGGCATTTACAGGTGCAATAAGTAATCGGCAGGGGAAATTTGAACTCGCAGATAATGGCACGCTTTTTCTAGATGAAGTAGGGGAGTTACCCTTATCGTTACAAGCAAAGCTATTACGCGTTCTACAATATGGTGATTTACAACGTGTCGGAGATGACCGCAGTCTTAAGGTTAATACACGCATTGTTGCTGCGACTAACCGCGCTTTACATGAAGAAGTCACAGCGGGTCGTTTTCGTGCCGACCTTTACCATCGTCTCAGTGTTTTCCCGCTCCACGTTCCCCCCTTGCGAGAGCGTGATAAGGACGTGATATTATTGGCCGGTTTTTTTGCCGAGCAATCTAAAAATAAACTGGGTATCACAAATGTTAGTATTAGTCCCGATGTAATAAAAGATTTCTTGCACTACTCTTGGCCTGGAAATATCCGTGAGTTAGAGCACGCAATAAACCGTGCCGCTGTTGTTGCAAAATCACAATCACAAAGCGCATATATTGTGTTGCAGCCCGAACATTTTACGATTAATCAACAACAGTCAACCGCAGCCATTCAAGATGATGACGAGAATAGAGATAGTGCGGCGAATTATCAGATAAACCTACGACAAGGCTTGCGTGAAGCGACAGATTCTTTACAAATAACCATGCTCAAACAGGCATATCAGGAGAACAATCATAACTGGGCGGCGGCGGCAAGGCAGTTGCAAATAGATACGGGTAATCTGCATCGTTTAGCCAAAAGACTGAAGTTGAAATGAAAAACGATGGGCGCAGGTAATCACTCCTTGACGAACGATTGCCTGCGCTGGCGCTTTAACCATTGTGTTTTCTCTTCCAGCCTTTAGTCATCCCCTCATATGAGCCGTGCCACGCCAGGGTTTGGTATCAGTGCAGCAGGATCAGGGTCGAGAGGCCCAGGAAGGAGAACAGGCCGACGATGTCGGTGATGGTGGTCAGAGCCATGGAGCCGGCCAGCGCCGGATCTATGTTGAGCTTGCGCATCACCAGCGGAATGGCCGCCCCGGCCAGACCGGCCACCGACAGGTTGATGAACATGGCCGACGCCAGCACCAGGCCTATCTCCCAGCTGCCTTTCCACAGACTCACCACTATCGCCACCATCACCGCCCACAAGAGGCCGTTGAACAGCCCCACCAGCGCTTCCTTGGTCAGCAGCCAGCGGGCGTTGCTGTCGCCGATATGACCTACCGCCATGCCGCGGATCACCAATGCCAGGGTCTGATTGCCGGCGATACCACCCATGGAGGGCACTATGGTCATCAGAATAGCCAGGGTGGCCAGCTGTGACAGGGTTTCTTCGAACATATTGGAGACGCTGGCGGCGAGCAGGGCCGAGCCCAGGTTGACGGTGAGCCAGATGGAACGACGGCGGGCGCTGGTCAGCACCGGTGCGAAGGTGTCCTCGTCATCGTCCATCTTGGCCATGCCCATCATAGAGTGCTCACCCTCTTCACGGATGATATCCACCACGTCATCGATGGTGATACGGCCCAGCAACTGATAGTCATCGTCGACCACAGGGGCCGACAGCCAGTCGTGGCGCTCGAACAGGTTGGCCACCTCGGTATCACTCATGGCCAGCGGAATGGCTTCCACCTGGGTGTCCATGGCGTCGGCGACTGTGGTGGCCGGATCCTGCACCACCAGGCTGGCGAGGGATATATCGCCCAGCAGCCGGTTATTCTGATCCACTACATAGAGGGTATCGGTTCCTTCCGGTAGTTCGGTGTGCAGACGCAGGTAGCGCATTACCACGTCGATGCTGACATCGGCCCGCAGGGTGATGAACTCGGTATTCATGATGGAGCCGGCGGTGTCTTCCGGGTATGACAGCGCCTGTTGTGCCCGCTGCCGGTCCTGCTCGTCCATCTGGGTGAGCACCTGATTGAACAGTTGCTCGGGCAGGTCCCGCAGTACATAGGCCAGATCGTCCGACTCCATGTCTTCCAGCGCGGCGGCCAGCTTTCCCGGATCCATCAGTCGGATAATGCCGTCCCTGACTTCTTCCGACAGCTCTTCCAGGATCTCGCCATATTCATCCGGGTCGATGAGTTGCCACAAGACCTTGCGGCTGGGGGAGGGAGAAGACTCCAGCAGCCAGGCGACGTCGCCGGGGCGCATCTGCTGAAGCATGCGGCGAACGTGCACGAACATGCCGCCATTCAGCGCCTGGGTGATGGTATCCAGCTGATCCGGCGACCTTGGTTTTTCGATTGATTCTGTCATCCGGGCTCCAGGCTTCTGCGCGGGACGGGTAGGGAGATTATTCTGATTCGTTGAAGCGGTCGGCGACCAGTCGGGACACGGCGTTCATGGCCGCCTCTGCATCCGGCCCTTCGGCGACGACGCGAATGGCGTGGCCCTGGGCGGTTTCCAGCATCAGCAAGCCCATGACACTGTTGGCCGGAGCCTGCTTTTCCTGATTGCAGACGGTGACGGTGGCATCGAATTGCTGGGTTAACTGCACCAGCTGAATGGCGGCTCGGGCATGGAGCCCGAGCTTGTTGACGATTTGCAGATCCCGCTCAATTCTCGACATGGTGCTTTTCCAGGGTGCGATGGCGCAGTTGAACGCTTTTTCCCATCTGACGGAATATCCGCGCTAGCTGCTCGACGATATACACGGATCTGTGCTTGCCACCGGTACAGCCGATGGCGACGGTGACATAGCTGCGGTTGTTGCGTTCCAGATGCGGCATCCAGGTCACCAGCAGGTTTTCAATCTGCCACAGGTATTTGGTGACCTCGGGCTGGCTGTTCAGATAGCTGGCGACCGGCTCGTCCTGGCCGGTAAAGGGCCGCAGTTCGGCTATCCAGTGGGGGTTGGGCAGAAAGCGGGCATCGAACACGAAATCCGCATCCTGAGAGATACCGTATTTGTAGCCGAAGGACTCGAATACCCAGTTCAGTTCCCGTTCCTTCTTGCCAAGAATGCGTGCGCGGATAATTTCGCTCAGATCATGAATACTGAGGTCGGAGGTATCGATACGCAGATCGGCGGCGGAAGACAAGGGCGCCAGCAGGTGGGTTTCCTGACGGATGGCTTCGTCCAGGGTCAGGCTGAGACGAGACAGGGGGTGCAGTCGGCGGGTGTCACCGAAGCGGCGAATAAGGGCGGCGTTGTCCGCATCGATGAAGATACTGGACAGGCTGACCCCTTCCATGGCGCCGACTTCGGCCAGACAGGCTTCCAGCCTGTCGGCACTGTCGGGCAGGTTACGCACATCGATGCTGACCGCGACCTCGCCGGGCTTGCGTCGACGCATCTGCACCAGATCGGGCAGCAGCTCAACGGGCAGATTGTCGACACAGTAATAGCCCAGATCCTCGAGCACACGCAGGGCCACGGTTTTACCCGAGCCCGAACGACCACTGACGATCACCAGCTGCATATTGCTCTCCTCAGGAAGAAACCATGATGTGATAGAGTTCGTCATCGCTGCCGGCCTGGCGCAACTGTTTGCAAACCTGCTTGTTGCTGAGTTTTTCGGCAATCAATGACAGCGTCTTGAGATGCTGTTTACACTCCTGCTCCGGTACCAGCAGGGCGAATACCAGGCCAACCGGCTGATTGTCGATGGCATCGAACTCTACCGGTTCGGCAAAGGTGAGTAAAACCGCCGTCGCTCTGTTGTCATCGCCGATACGGCCATGAGGGATGGCGATACCGTTACCGATACCGGTACTGCCCATTTTCTCCCGGGCCAGCAGACAGTCGAACAACTGCTGGCTGCTGATATTGAGATGCTGGGCGGCCAGCTCGCTGATGATTTCCAGAGCACGTTTTTTGCTCGTGCAGGGGACTGCACTACGGGTGCAGTCCCTGCTCAGTATGTCGGCGACTTCCATGGTTATTTTTGCTTGAGCTTCTCTTTGTGTTTGATGATCTGGCGATCGAGCTTGTCGATCAAGCCATCGATGGCGGCGTACATATCGTCATGTTGAGAGTTGGCAAAGATTTCACCGCCGCTGAGATGGATTTTGGCTTCGGCAACCTGAAGCAATTTTTCGAGTGTGAGGACGACGTGTACATTGGTGATGTTGTCGAAATGACGCTCCAGTCGGGAAAACTTGCTGTTCACATAGTCACGCAGGGAATCCGTGATGTCTACATGGTGTCCAGTCAGATTTATTTGCATATCGTCTTCCTTCTAGATCTGCCTTTATATCAGGCGTTTACGCTGATTGGAAGGGGGGATGGCCAGCGATTCCCTGTACTTGGCGATGGTCCGCCTGGCCACCTGTATCCCCTGTTCGGCCAGCAGCTGGGCAATTTTACTGTCGCTCAGTGGCTTGGCCGGGTTTTCCGCACCGACCAGTTTCCTGATCAGGGCGCGAATTGCCGTCGACGAACATTCTCCGCCATCATCGGTACCCACATGGCTGGAAAAAAAGTACTTCAGCTCGAACACCCCTCTGGGGGTATGCATGAACTTCTGCGTGGTCACCCGGGAGATGGTGGATTCGTGCATTTCCACCGTTTCGGCCACATTGTTCAGCACCATCGGCTTCATGGCCTCGGGCCCATACTCAAAGAATGCCTGTTGTTGTTCAACAATACAATTGGCAACCTTGAGCAGGGTCTCATTTCGGCTTTCCAGACTCTTGATAAACCACTTGGCGTCCTGCAAGTGGTTGCGGATAAACTGACCGTCTTCACTGTTTCTGGGCTGACGGGCCATGGCGGCATAGGTCTGATTCAGTCTGACCCTGGGCATGGCCTCCGGATTGAGTTCGACAACCCAGCCGCCCTGTCGCCTGGTCACCACTACGTCGGGGATCACGTATTCGGAGCTGCTCTGCAACACGCTGTTACCCGGCCTGGGCTCCAGCTGCTGGATCAGGGCCAGTACCTCCCTGAGTTCCTCTTCTTTCAGTCTGGTCTTGCGTTGCAGGGTGCGGTAGTCCCGGGTGCCGAGTAGATTCATATGCTGGTCAATCACGAGGCGGGCCTCGTTCAGCCAGGGAGTATCGGCGGGAAAAGGGTCCAGCTGAATGCGCAGACATTCCTGCACGCTGCGGGCGGCAACGCCGATAGGATCGAAATGCTGGATGCGCTTCAGCACCGCTTCCACCTCGTCCGCCTCTATCTCCTGCTCGCCGCCGGAGACGGCGGCGAGGATATCTTCCAGCTCCTGGGTCAGGTAGCCAGCGTCATCGATGGCGTCGATAATGGCCAGCGCTATGGCCTGATCGGTCTCGCTGAAAGGGGTCAGCTGCATCTGCCACAGCAGGTAATCCTGCAGCGTCTCGGTGGTTTCACCCTGATAGACGGTATCTTCCATGCCTTCGGGCAGGCCACCGTTACCACCGCTGCCGGATGAGGTGGCATAGATATCGTCCCAGTGGGAGTCCATCGGCAGTTCGTCGGACAGCTGGTTCTGCTCCATGGCGGTATCGGCAGCCATCTGCTCGTGGTTGCCGCCGTCGGCGACCTCTATGCTGTCCGGTTCTTCCTGCTCCAGCAGGGGGTTGCTCTCCAGCGCCAGCTGAATTTCCTGCTGCAGCTCCAGACTCGACAGCTGCAGCAGGCGAATGGCCTGTTGCAGCTGGGGTGTCATGGTCAGCTGCTGTCCCAGACGTAACTGAAGAGTTGGCTTCATCGTTGGAAAAGTCCTTCTATGTCAATCGCAGGGGGCTCCGGCGGGTCAGCTCAGAGGCTGAATTGTTCACCAAGATAGACTTTCTTGACCTGCTCGTTCGCGAGTATTTCGGTCGGGGTGCCGGCGGCGATACGATGACCATGACTGACAATATAGGCCCGTTCGCAGACGTCCAGGGTCTCGCGCACGTTGTGATCGGTAATCAGTACTCCCAGCCCCCGATCGCGCAGATGCAGGATAATTTTCTTGATATCGATCACCGAGATGGGGTCGACCCCGGCGAAGGGTTCATCCAGCAGTATGAAGCGCGGATCGGCCGCCAGTGCCCGGGCAATTTCCACCCGGCGGCGTTCGCCACCGGACAGGCTCATACCGGCACTGTCGCGGATATGGGTGATATTGAATTCTTCCAGCAACTGCTCTCTTTTTTCGTCGCGGCCGGCGGCGTCCAGATCCTTGCGGGTTTCGAGTACAGCCATTAAATTGTCGGCCACGCTCAGGCGCCGAAAAATGGAGGCTTCCTGAGGCAGATAACCGATACCAGCCCGGGCCCGCACATGCATAGGCTCATGGCTGATATCCTGCTCATCGATGGTGATGCTGCCGCCGTCCCGCTGTACCAGGCCCACTATCATGTAGAAAGAGGTGGTCTTGCCGGCCCCGTTGGGGCCGAGCAGACCGACAATCTGGCCGGTATTGACGGTCAGGCTGACATCGGCCACGACCTGGCGGCCTTTATAACTCTTCTGCAGCCCACGGGCTTTCAGTGTTGCCATGATCAGTTCTGTGTCTCTTTTTTATTCATGTCCTGCAGTTGTTCGGGCAGAAAAATGGTGGTGACGCGGTCTGATCCGCCCTGGCTTTCCGCCTCCATCTGTTCCTTGTCGATATGGTAGCGAATACGGTAGCCGGTCACGATATTGTCGTTCTGTTTCAGCTTCGCTTCCTTCAGCAGGGTGATGGTGCGTGCCTTCATATCGTAGTGGATTTCCCGGGCCTCGGCCTTGACCGGCTGGCCGCTGTCCAGCACCTGGTAGTAGGTGGCCGGCGCGCCGTGAGCGGTCATCGATTGCAGTCCCTGCTCGTTGCGGATCACCACCAGCTTGTCGGCTCGCACATCCATGGTGCCCTGTTTGACCACGACCCGATCGCTGAAGGTCACCTTGTTGTCGACCAGCTCCACCAGCTGGCGACCGGCATCTATGGTCACCGGCTGGTTGAAATCAGACTCTTTGGCCTCGGCCAGGCTCAAGCCGAGGGCCAGCAGGCCGCCGATGCTAAGGAGTAAAGTAGGTTGCCCGGGTTTCATGCAGTAATTCCACCGTTTGTTGATCAAGCTTGCCCAGCAGCCCCTGGCCTTCGGCTCGGAAAGTTGGGCTGTTCAGTTGCACATTCCGGTTGGAACGCAGCTGGTTGTTAATAAAATCCAGTTCCAGATATTCGGTGGTCAGGGTTCTCACCAGAGCATCGGGTTGCAGCCCCCGGCCGACCACGGTGCCGTTCAATACCGCGTTATCATTGGTATTGATCATGCCCTCATCACCGCTCAACCGCCATTGGGGCTGGCCATCGGGCGAATAAAGCAAGATAACAGGTTTTTCCATCAGGGTCATGGCCAGTGGCTCGTAGTACTCCGCATATTCCGCATCCAGTCCGCGGTAGGGCAGACCCAGCTTGTTGTATTGCACGCTGCTCAGGTTTTTGGCGATGAAATCCGGCTGATAATCCTGCTGGTTGACGGGAGCGTCGGTGACCGGCCTGAACCACTGCCAGCAGACAAGGGCGACCAGAAAGAGGCCGCCAAACCACCAGCTTTGCCGGCTCACAGGCTCATGCCTCTGGCCTGTTCCAGCTCGCCGCGTGCGTCGAGCAGCAGATCGCAGAGTTCGCGCACTGCGCCTCGGCCGCCGTCAATACGGGTAATATAATCGGCTTGCTGCAGTACCAGCGGATGGGCATCGGATACCGCTACGCCCAGGCCGCAGTCCAGCATCACCGGCAAATCGACCACATCGTCGCCGATATAGGCGACCTGTTCCGGCTGAAGCTTGAGGGTATCCAGCAGGGCGCGATAGCTGTGCATCTTGTCGCTCTGGCCCTGATAGACGTGACTGACCCCGAGCGAGGCCATGCGTTCGCTGACGATACGGGAGGTCCGGCCTGTGATCACCGCCACCTGGAGTCCTGCGTTGAGCAGCGCCTTGATGCCGAAACCGTCTTTGGTGCAGAAGCTCTTGTATTCTTCACCCTGATTACCGAGATAGATCATGCCGTCGGACAGCACGCCGTCCACATCGCAGATCAGCAGTTTTATCCCGGCCATCCGCCGCCAGACTTTGTCGGCCACCGGACCGTAAAGGCTTGCTTGTTCCATCAGATCACTCCCGCCCGTAACAGGTCATGCATGTTGAAGGCGCCTACCGGTTGATGTTGTTCATCTACCACCAGCAGGCCGCTGATTTTTTTCTCTTCCATCAGTTTGACCGCTTCCGCCACCAGCATGTTGGCGTGCACTGTGGTGCTGGTGCGGGTCATGACCCGTTCGATGGAAGTGTGGTGTACATCGATTTTATGATCCAGGGTGCGACGCAGATCGCCATCGGTATAAATACCCACCAGTTTCTGCTGGTCATCGACCACGGCGGTAAAGCCCAGGCCGGTGCGGCCGATTTCCAGCAGGGCATCGATAATCAGCGTATCGATCCCGACCCGGGGCACTCGTTCGTCTCTGTGCATGATATCACCCACCCGCAGCAGCAGGCGTTTGCCGAGGGCACCGCCGGGGTGACTGAGCGCAAAATCATCGGCGGTAAAGCCACGGGCTTCCAGCAGGGACACGGCCAGGGCATCGCCCATCACCAGGGCGGCGGTGGTGCTGGCGGTCGGGGCCAGGCCGAGCGGACAGGCTTCCTCCTCGACCCGGGTGCACAGATGCACATTGGCTTCTCGGGCCATGGTGGAGGCGGGGTTGCCGGTCAGGCAGATCAACGGCAGGCCACGGCGCTTGAGCACCGGCAACAGTGAAATGATTTCGCTGCTCTCGCCGGAGTTGGACAGGGCCAGCACCACATCGTCTGGGCCTATCATGCCGAGATCCCCATGGCTGGCCTCGCCCGGATGCACGAAAAAGGCGGGGGTGCCGGTACTGGCCAGGGTGGCGGCAATCTTGTGGGCGATATGCCCGGATTTACCCATGCCGGTCACGATGACTTTCCCCGGGCACTGGAACATCAGCCGGCAGGCATGATTGAAGGCCTGGTCCAGATATTGATAAAGGCCATCTATGGCTGCCTTTTCAATATCCAGCACCTGCTTGGCGGTTTTCCGATAATCAAATTCTGCAGTCATAGCTTTCTCCACACCTTAGGCGGCGCCATTATAGAAAAGCTTGTGCCGATAAGCGACTGATGTAATAAAAACGGTAGGAGCTGAGGGCGCCTTTCCCTTCTCACCTCCTTTATATGGCAGAGGACAGGGAATGGCGCACCGGCAAAGGAAAAGCGGCTGGCCCGGTTGCCCATCTATCGGGGAACTCATACAATCCTTTCTTTTCATTGGGGAATCAGTTTGAGCCAGAGCCTCGTAGAAATAAGGGATCTTTGCTTCAGCCATGGTGACCGGACCCTGTATGACGGGATCAATCTGCAGATTCCCAAAGGCAAGATTACCGCCATCATGGGCCCGAGTGGTATCGGCAAAACCACCCTGTTGCGACTCATCGGTGGCCAGATCAAGCCGAGCAGCGGCGATGTGCTGTTCGACGGCGAGTCCATCCCCAGTCTGGGCCGTTCCCGTCTGTACCAGGTGCGCCGCCGCATGGGCATGTTGTTTCAGAGCGGTGCCCTGTTTACCGGCATGTCGGTGTTCGACAACGTGGCCT
Source organism: Oceanisphaera sp. (assembly GCA_041586855.1). Taxonomy (GTDB): domain Bacteria; phylum Pseudomonadota; class Gammaproteobacteria; order Enterobacterales; family Aeromonadaceae; genus Oceanimonas. The sequence continues at coordinate 18,639 of JBFGZI010000007.1, forward strand.
TCCCGCTGCGCGAGCACAGCGGCTTGCCCGAGGCCATGATCCGCACCCTGGTGATGATGAAACTGGAAGCGGTAGGATTGCGCGGCGCGGCACAACTGTTGCCGTCCGAGCTGTCCGGCGGCATGGCGCGGCGGGCGGCACTGGCGCGCTCTATTGCACTGGATCCGGAGCTTATCATGTATGATGAACCCTTTGCCGGTCAGGATCCCATCAGCATGGGGGTCCTGGTCAAGCTGATATCCGAGCTGAACCGGGCTCAGGGGTTGACCTCTATTATCGTCACCCATGATGTGGACGAAGTGATGAACATTGCCGACTACGCCTATATTATTGCCAACAAAAAGGTGATAGCGGCGGGGACCCCGGCCGAGCTGAAGCAGAATACGGATGCCCAGGTGATCCAGTTCCTGCAGGGCCAGGCCGACGGTCCGGTGGCGTTTCATTATCCGGCACCTTCATTCAGGGAGTCGTTAGCCGATGTTGATTGATATGATAGGACGGCTGGGGCGTCAGGGAGTGGCCGGTATTACCGCCACTGGACGCGCCGGCTTCATGTTGTTCCATGCTCTGGTGGGCCGGCCTCAGCCGAAGAAACACTTTCCACTGCTGATACAGCAGCTACAGGTGGTCGGGGTACAGTCGGTGGCCATCATACTGGTGTCGGGGCTTTTTATCGGCATGGTACTGGCCCTGCAAGGCTATAACGTGCTGGTGGACTTCGGTGCCGAAGGCAGCCTGGGCCCCCTGGTGTCATTGTCCTTGTTGCGGGAATTGGGTCCCGTGGTGACCGGTCTCTTGTTTGCAGGCCGGGCCGGTTCGGCGCTGACCGCCGAGTTGGGTCTGATGAAGGCGACCGAGCAACTCTCCAGCCTGGAGATGATGGGCATAGATCCCCTGCGCCGGGTGGTGGCCCCTCGATTCTGGGCCGGTTTTATCAGCATGCCCTTGCTGGCGCTGATGTTCAGCCTGATCGGCATCTGGGGCGCCAAGCTGGTGGGTGTTGACTGGCTGGGGGTAGACGAAGGTGGCTTCTGGTCGGCGATGCAGGCGGCGGTCGACTGGCAGCAGGACATAATGCAGGGCGTGATCAAGAGTCTGGTGTTTGCCCTGGTGGTGACCTGGATTGCCCTGTTCAATGGTTTTGATGCTCAGCCGACGGCGGCCGGGATCAGTCAGGCCACGACGCGTACCGTGGTTCATTCTTCTCTGGCGGTACTGGGGCTCGATTTTGCCCTCACCGCCGTCATGTTCGGGTAAATACTGATGAAATACAGCAAATTGGAATTCAGCGTCGGCTGCTTTATGCTGGCCGGCATCGGCGCCTTGCTGCTGCTGGCGTTCAAAGTCGCCGGTGTCAGTGTCAACGGCCAGGGAGAAAGCTATACCCTCTATGCCAAGTTCGATAATATTGGCGGTCTCAAGGTACGTTCTCCGGTCAAGGTGGGCGGCGTGGTGGTGGGACGAGTCAGTCAGATAACCCTGGATCCCAAGGATCAGGTGCCGGTGGTGACCCTGACGGTCAGTCGCAGCGCCGGTGAATTTGCCGAAAGCAGCACCGCTGTCATCCAGACCTCGGGCCTGCTCGGTGAGCAGTATCTGGGGCTGAGCCCCGGTTTTGTCGATGAGGACATGGGCATCGGCATGCTCAAGGATGGCGATACCATAACGGACACTCAATCGGCACTGGTATTGGAAGAGCTGATCGGAAAGTTCATTTATTCCATCGGCGATAAATAAGCCGTAGCCGACTCCCTAGGAGCTAATGATGAAAAAGTTACTGATGTCAGGGCTGTTGATACTGGTCGGGCTCTGGGCCCCGCTGGTCGCGGCCGTTACGCTGTCGAACCCTTATGTGCTGGTTAATGAAGTCGCCCAGAACACTTTCGATCGATTGAGCAGACAGCAGGCAGAAATCAAGGCCAATCCGGAATACCTGCGCATCATAGTGCGGGAAGAGATGCTGCCGGCGGTGGATGTACGTTTTTCCGCCTTTCGCGTGATCGGTAATCAGCTCAACAACACCACCCCCGAGCAGCGGGATCGCTTCGTTGCCGCCTTCAGTGACTACCTGGTGGTGACTTATGCCGATGCCCTGGCGGCCTACAAGGAACAGAAACTGGACATAGGTACCGGTACCGTCGCCAAGGGCGAAAAGCTGGTGTCGGTACCGGTGTCGGTACTGGAAATAAACAAGCCGGCCATCAAACTGGAGTTCAAACTTCGCCAGAATAGCCGCACCGGCGAGTGGCGAGTATTCGACATGGTGGCCGAGGGCATCAGCCTCTTGTCCGCCAAGCAAGCCGAGCTGAGTGGTCTTATCCGTCAGAATGGTATCGATAAGGTTACCCTTCAACTGCAGGCGCACACCCAGAAGCCGGTGACGCCGCTGGAAAGAACCCAATGAAACTAGAACGGGAACTGACACGGGATATGCTGCCAGCCTATTGGGCGGAGCGGAATACCCTGTTCGGTGCCGAGCGGGTGGACTTGAGCGAACTGAAGCAGATCGACTCGGTCGGTCTGGCCTTTCTGGTGCAGTGGAGTCAGGCGCTGGCCGCCGGTAACAAGCCACTGACCCTGATATCCCCCCCGGCCAGTTTTTATCCGCTGGCCGATTTATACGGCGTCAGTTCCTTGTTTGAACTGACCGACAATACTGCCAAGAGCTCAACATGAGCGAGAGCCAACATGAGCG
>JBFGZI010000008.1:0-20895 GCA_041586855.1 Oceanisphaera sp.
AATTGTGCGATTGAGGGACGATCCGGGGACAGCATCTTCTGGATGACGGCGTTCTTACGTTCTTCTGGATACTGGTTCATTCATTCCTGCTAACCGCCCCACCGTGTATATGATACAGGTTTTGAATAGGCGACAACTATCTTGCCACGGGGGGTCATTGAGGTGCTCGGGCAGAACACCGGGGCGGAGCAGGCGTTCGATAGGCTTATCAGCAAAAAACTGGGGAAACATATGCAGAGTGCGACTGTGAAATCCCAGACCATTGATGATCATGGCCACCAAGGCCTCACCGTGAGACACCTGATAGTCTCCCTGCTTCGGCACGGCGGCATCAACCATCTGGGCCAGCCCCAGTTCACGACACATTCCTGCTGCCAGGCCCAGATGATCGAGGTTTTTAATGCGATAAGAAGGAGTTACCATGATGCTACCGCCAAATAGTAGTAATACCAAACTGATTAAATAACTGATCTATTCGGTTGCTTTGCAAAAGTAGAACAAAGGGTCCGCTCCGCCGACTCGCCGTGAACCCATCCTTGGGGGCTCAGCCGCGCCATCCGTGGCGCGGATGGTCGGTTGAGCAGATCCCTTTGTCCTCCTTGGTGCTGCAGAGTCATCTGTTGGCACTGTCTGCTGGCAACTCGGGGCTCAGAAAGAGGCAACAGAGACGATCTCCCACGACCGTGACATGCCAGGGATGGCATGTCCGAGCTTTACATGGATGTACTCGTAGCGTGTCGTGGGAGACGGCTGTGTTGCCTCTGAATTCGGGCTTGAGAAAGATCAGATCTTTATTCAGATTGGTATGACTCTGTTTCCTCTCGTGTCCAGCTTTGAAATAGATCATATTTTTATTTAGATTGGTATTACTGATCATAGTAATGGTGACGAGGGGCCGCAATGCTCTATGATGATATCCTGTATAGCATGAACCGATCTTGGCTCGGAAAAGAGTGATCTTTATCACCTTTTAAGCGAGTGTTTTGCTGCAAAATGCGGCATAACCCGAATCTTATCTGCAAATTAACAAGATCTTGCCGGATAAAGCTTTCGGTCGCAGTCAGTCAGCATAACTATGTGAGCATAATGAACGATAAACATGAGCAGATAGACATCAAGGATGTCACCGAGGCGGTGCGTTCTCACAGGCCTACAGACGAAGGCCATATTTATGTGCGAGCGCAGAAGGGAAAATGGCAGCAGCTGCGCAAGGGGATGGGGTGGTTTTTCATGCTGTTGTTTGCAGTTGGCCCCTGGGTGAGCTGGAATGGGCGTCAGGCCATACTGTTTGATGTGGAGCAGCAGCGCTTTCAGATATTTTCGACCACCATCTGGCCACAGGATCTGACCTTGCTGGCTCTGCTGTTGATGGTGGCGGCCTTCGCTCTGTTCTTTATCACTACTTTCCTCGGACGGGTATGGTGTGGCTACCTGTGCCCACAGACGGTATGGACCTTTCTGTTTATCTGGTTCGAAGAAAAGCTGGAAGGCAGCGCCAACAAACGGCGCCAGCTGGATAAATCGGCATGGAACTTCAACAAGGTATGGCGCAAGAGTGCTAAGCATCTTTCCTGGCTGGCGATATCACTCCTTACCGGTTTTACCTTCATCGCCTATTTCGTTCCGGCAAAAGAACTCGCGGTAGATCTGCTGACCTTTTCGACCAGCTTCTGGATCGGCTTCTGGGTACTGTTCTTTGCATTCTGTACTTACGGTAATGCCGGCTGGATGCGCACCATAATGTGTACCCACATCTGTCCCTATTCCCGCTTCCAGTCTGCCATGTTTGATAAAGACACCTATACGGTCAGCTATGATGTCGAGCGGGGCGAAAGCCGTGGCCCTCGCCCGCGCAAGGCGGATCCTGCCAAGCTGGGGCTGGGTGACTGTATCGATTGCAACCTCTGTGTCCAGGTCTGCCCGGCGGGCATCGATATTCGTGACGGTCTGCAATATGAGTGCATCAACTGTGGTGCCTGTGTGGACGCCTGTGATCAGACCATGGATCGCATGGGCTACGAAAGAGGCCTGATCAGCTACACCACAGAGCACAAGTTGCAGCACGGAGAAAGCCATGTGGCGCGCCCCAAGCTGATTGGCTACGGCCTTGTCATGGTGTTGATGCTGGCTGCCTTTGCTTATATGGCATCCAATATCATGCCGATGGGTATCGAGATCATCCGGGATCGCAACCAGCTCTATCGCGAAACGGGTGAGGGGCTGGTAGAGAACACCTATACCCTGAAAATCATGAACAAGACGCTGGACACCGAAACCTATCGGCTCCGTGTCGAGGGAATGGATGATGTGGAGTGGATAGGCCCCACCGAAGTCGTGGTTCGCGGTGGCGAAGTATTGAGTTTGCCGATCAGTCTGGCGGTAGACCCTTATCTGCTGTCAACGCCGGTCAAGGACATCACCTTCGTGATGACTCATATCGGGCTCGATGAGAACGACAGCAAGGCCAATTTACGTAGCGATACCAAGTTCTTCAGTTCGATTAACTGATATTCTCGGACCGCAGCCAGTCGCTGCGGTCTTTTTTTGGAGTGGCATGAACTATTACCAGCTTACCCCCGATGTGATTGCCGATGCGCTGGTCAGTGTCGGCATTTATATCGATTCGGGACTCATGGCATTGAACAGCTATGAAAACCGGGTCTACCGATTCAAGAGTGATACCGATGGCATCCTGGTGGCCAAGTTTTATCGTCCACAGCGCTGGAGCCGGCAGCAGATCCAGGAGGAACATGATTTTCTGTTCGCCCTGGATGATGCGGGTGTTCGAGTGGCGGTACCGCTCATACGAGATAACAACAGCGTCTTTGAATACGGCAACATGCTGTTTGCGGTCTGGCCCTCGGTCTCCGGCCGTCAGTTCGAGGCTGATAACCTCGATCAGCTGGAGGCGCTGGGAGAGCAACTGGGGCGGCTACACAGGGTAGGCGAGCAGTTTATGCTGCACCATCGACCACAGCTGAGTACCGACGACTATCTGCTGCGGGCTCAAGGGGTGCTTGAACAAGAGGCGCTGATACCGAATCGGCTACGGGGCGAATTTTTCGCCCGGCTGACTGAGGTGGTAGAGAAAGCGAGCGCGCTATATAGGCCCAAACAACAGCTGACCCTGCATTGTGACTGCCATGTCAGCAATATACTGTGGCGTGACGGACTCTGGTTGCTCGACTTCGATGATTGCCGCACCGGGCCGGGGGTACAGGATCTGTGGATGATGCTCAGTGGCAGTCGTCAGGAACAGCTGATGCAGCTGGACACTCTGCTGGCCGGTTACGAGATGGTGCGGGAATTTGATGCGGCAGAGCTGTCGCTGATTGAACCACTCAGAGCCATGCGCATGGTCAACTACATGGCCTGGCTGGCGGCGCGTTGGTCTGATCCTGCTTTTCCGGCCAATTTTCCCTGGTTTAACACCGAAGACTACTGGCAACAGCAAATTCGAGCATTGTCCGATCAATTACAGAGTCTGGATGCGGTACCATTATCCTTGACCTCCTGGAACTGATTACTTAACGTGAGTTAGCCTCTACTGAATGGGATCCTGTATGAAAAAATATATTGTTGTTTTGTTTACCCTGCTGCTGGCTCCGCTGGTTAATGCCGCTCCCGAATTCAAGGAGGGTGTTGAATACAAGGTGGTGAATGAAACCGCGAGCAGCAAACCGGAAGTGACCGAGTTTTTCTCTTATGTCTGCTCGCATTGCTACAGCTTTGAACCCTTGATGGAAAAGCTGCAGGAGCGGGTACCCGAAGTGCAGTTGAAGAAAGTGCCGGTGTCGTTTCTCGGCCGGGAACTGGGCCCTGTGCTGCAGCGCGCCTACGGGGCTGCGGTACTGCTCAAGGTGGAAGACAAGCTGACGCCGGTTATTTTCGATCGGATCCATCGGCAGAAAAAAATGCCCAAGGGCCTGGACGATATCAAGACACTTTTCGTCGCCAATGGTGTTGAAGCAAAGGCCTTCGATGGCGTGATCAACAGTTTTGCGCTCAATGGTATGGTCGCCCAGTACGACAAGAGTACAGAGCGCTTCAACGTGCGCGGCACTCCCACCATAGTGGTCAGGGACAAGTATGAGCTGAACATGAGCGAAATCGGCTCGGAAGAGCGATTTTTCCGGGTAGTGGAGTACCTGCTGTCGGCCGGATAATCGGTCTTACCATGATGCGGCTTGCCGCATCATGGTTCCGGGTATCATGACTTACGGCGCTTGCTCTGGACTATGGTACGAACGTTGGACTGACTGTCTTCCTGATAGCCATCTCCCTCGGCCTGCCAGTACTCGGTAGGCAGATGAAACAGATAAAACTTTTCCCGGTGGGCATCCGTGACAAAGCCCATGCCCTTCAATGTCAGCTCGTAATGAATATCGGTGATGAACTCGTGGGTAAAACGCTGCCTTCCGGAGAGCGCTGCTATATCTGACTTGGTCAGGTAAACCCCATTCCTCACCGCCCTGAAGCGTTCATGCAGCCAGGTAGCAAACTCCTTCGCGCTCTTCATCCGTTGCTCCTTTAGGTCAAGGCCGTCTGTTTATATATAGCAGCGTATTGCCGACTCAGCTCTGCAACTGCTGTAGCAGCCGATCCATGGCTCTGTAGCCCAGCGCTTCGGTTAAATGATGGCGACCTATTTTTTGTTCCTCGTTCAGATCGGCAATGGTTCTGGCGACCCGGATCAATTTATGCCAGGCACGGATGGAGAGTTTCATTCGGTGCAGCGCCTGCTCCAGAAACAAGGCGTCTTCCTGCTCCAGCGGGCAGAACTTATCAAGCTCGGCGGCACTGAGCCGGGCATTGGTCTTGCCGGCGCGTTTCAGTTGTCGCTCTCTGGCGGCCAGTACCCTCTTGCGGATCTGGGCCGAGCCTTCGGCTTTGGGCCGGGTACGGCTTAGCTCCCCCGGGGGTAATAGGGGTATTTCTACCGACAGATCGAAACGATCCAGAAAAGGACCGGATATTTTACTCAGGTAACGCAGTATCTGCTCGGAAGAGCTGCGGCTGTAGCCATCTGCGTAGTGGCCGCAAGGGCTGGGGTTCATGGCGCCTATCAACTGAAAACGGGCGGGAAATGTCACCTGGTGCGCCGCCCGGGCGATGGAGATACTGCTGGTTTCCAGCGGTTCTCGCAGGGCATCCAGTACCCGTCGTTCAAACTCGGTCATTTCATCGAGAAACAGCACCCCGTTATGAGCCAGAGAAATTTCTCCGGGTCTGGGATAACTGCCACCGCCAACCAGCGCCACGGCCGACGCCGAATGATGAGGCTGACGAAAGGCCCGTAATCGCCAATTCTCGGGATCCAGATTCAGACCACTGATGGACCTGATGGCGGCGGTCTCGAGTGCTTCCTCCTCACTCATCGGCGGCAGCAGCCCGGGCAGACGACTGGCCAGCATGCTCTTGCCGGTCCCGGGAGGGCCGAGCAGCAGCAGGTTATGCTCGCCGGCGGCGGCAATCTCGAGTGCCCGCTTGCCGCCTTCCTGGCCGATAACATCGCAAAGGTCGGTGATATAGTCGCGTTCTTCCGATATAACTCGTTCTGGAACCGTTAGTTCTCCCTCTTGTTGCAACCAGGCGGTGATGGCCAGAAGATGGGGGGCCAGCCGGGCCGGGCAGGGATGAATCACTCCGGCTTCGATGCCATTGCCGGCCGGCAATACCAGTATCCGCTCACTGTCGCGGGCGGCGAGTACCGCCGGCAGAGCGCCTTTAATCGATCGCAGCGCCCCGGTCAGTGCCAGTTCGCCCAGAAACTCCAGCTGCTCCAGACTGGTGGCGGGGATTTGGCCTGAGGCGGCAAGAATAGCCATGGCGATGGGTAAATCGAAACGGCCCCCGTCTTTAGGCAGATCGGCGGGAGCCAGGTTGACGGTGATACGCCGGGCGGGAAATTCAAAACCGGAATTCAGCAGGGCACTGCGTACCCGATCCCGGGCTTCCTTGACAGTGGTTTCCGGCAGACCGACGATATTGAAGGCGGGCAGGCCATTGGCAAGATGGGCTTCAACGGTGACCAGTGGCGCGGCGACGCCCAGACTGGCGCGAGCAAAAACAACGGCGAGTGACATCCGGTCTCCCTGATATTTTATATTTAAAAGTTAACTTTTTTCAGCTTTTTTAACTACCTTTTTGTTACCCCTATTTGGCCGTTTTTTAATATTGTGAACAAGAAAGTCTTGTCTAGCTTAGCTCACCATGCTAGTTCTATAGGCCTGCTTGAGTCGAAGGTTCCGGCTCATCATCCTATTTTACGGTCGGTGACATGAATTTATTTGTACGTTTCGTCAGCATTATCGTGGTCCTAGTGGTGATTATAAAATCACCTCTCGGGGCACTGTGGTCTGACGAAACGTAAAATAACCGGCAGACAACAACGCAAAACCCCCGAGTCACCCACTCGGGGGTTTTTTTTTAACCGGCTTTGGCAGTAACACATGGACAGCAATAAAATGAATGGCGCACAGTACATCGTTCAGACCTTGAAACAACAGGGGGTCACCCAGATCTTCGGTTACCCCGGCGGCGCCATCATGCCGCTCTACGACGCGCTCTACGACGGTGGAGTGGAGCATTTGCTGTGTCGTCATGAGCAGGCTGCTGCATTGGCTGCCGTGGGCTATGCCAGAGCCAGTGGTCAGGTGGGAGTGTGTATGGCCACGTCCGGCCCCGGGGCTACCAACCTGATCACCGGTCTGGCCGATGCCATGCTCGACTCCATTCCGCTGGTGGCCATCACCGGGCAGGTGCCGGTGGCGGCCATCGGTACCGACGCCTTTCAGGAAGTGGACGTACTGGGCATGTCGCTGTCCTGCACCAAGCACTCCTATCTGGTGGAAAATGTCGAGGATCTGGGCGCCATCATCGCCGAAGCCTTCGAAGTGGCCCGCTCCGGTCGCCCCGGTCCCGTGTTGATCGATGTGCCCAAGAATATTCAGGTTGCGCTGGTTGAGCCCAAGGCTACCCCGACTTTCAGCACAGAACCCAATGTGCTGGACCGGGAAGCCCTGGCTCAGGCCCAGGCACTGCTGGCGACGGCGAAGAAGCCGGTGCTGTATGTCGGCGGTGGTGTCGGCATGGCCAATGCCGAGGCAGAATTACGTACCTTTGCCCGGCAAACCGGTATCCCTGCCGTGACGACTCTCAAGGGAATCGGTACCCTGGATCCGGATGACGGGCTGTTTTTAGGTATGCTCGGTATGCACGGAACAAAAGCCGCCAATTTGGCTGTACAGCAGAGTGATCTGCTGATTGTGGTTGGCGCCCGTTTCGACGACAGGGTCACCGGCAAGCTGGACGCCTTCGCGGTGAACGCCAAGGTGATTCACCTAGACAAGGACGCCGCCGAATTCGGCAAGGTGCGTCATGCCCAGGTGAGCATAGATGCGGAGCTGGCCCAGGTGCTGCCCTTGTTGATGAATGACAAGTTGATGAATGACAAGTTGGATAACGAGCACCTGGCTATCGACGACTGGCGGCAGCAGTGCCAGGCGCTCAAGGCCGAGCATGGCTGGCGCTACGATCACCCGGGTGAAGCCATCTACGCCCCCCTGATGCTCAAGCAGTTGAGCGATGCGCTGCAGGATACCGCCATGGTCAGCTGTGACGTGGGTCAGCATCAGATGTGGGTGGCGCAGCACATGAGCTTCACCAGCCCGCGTAACCACCTGAGCAGCGCAGGATTGGGCACCATGGGCTTTGGCCTGCCGGCGGCCATCGGCGCCAAGCTGGCCCGCCCCGAACACGAGTCCGTGCTGGTCTCCGGCGACGGCTCCTTCATGATGAACGTACAGGAGCTGGGTACCCTCAAGCGCGCCCAGCTGCCGGTAAAGATGGTACTGCTCGATAACCAGCGACTGGGCATGGTGCGTCAGTGGCAGGAGTTGTTCTTCGACGGCCGCTACAGCGAAACCATTCTTACCGATAACCCCGACTTTGTGGCCATGGCCGCCGCCTTCAATATTCCCGGCGAAACCATTACCCGCAAAGAGGAAGTGGAACCCGCCATCCAGCGCATGCTGGCGGCCGATACCGCCTACCTGTTGCATGTCCGTATTTCAGAGGAAGAAAACGTCTGGCCCCTGGTGCCGCCCGGCGTTGCCAACGATCAGATGATGGAGAAAAAAGCATGAACCAGCACAACTTGCAGATAGAAGCCCGGTTTCGTCCCGAGTCCCTCGAGCGGGTGCTCCGTCTGATCCGTCATCGTGGTTTTCGGGTAGATGACATGGAAATGTCCACCTCGGTTGATTGTAAAAGCCTTAATATTAGGGTTACTGTCAGCAGTGACAGAGCCATTCAGCTGTTGAGCCGCCAGCTCGAAAAGCTGATGGATATAACCCGTGTCGAGGCGCAGCTTGTGGAGCCACGGTTCAAAAAAACGGCTTGAGGGAACAACCAATGTCTACTGCAAAATACATCTGGTTCAATGGTGATATGGTGCCCTGGGACAAGGCCCAGGTGCATGTAATGAGTCATGCACTGCACTACGGTTCTTCGGTGTTCGAGGGCATTCGCGCCTACGAGACTCCCAAGGGCCCGATGATTTTTCGGCTGGAAGAACATGTACAACGCCTGTTCGATTCCGCCAAAATCTATCGAATGAAGATCCCCTATACCCATGCAGAACTGATGGACGCCTGCCGCAAGGCGGTGAGTGATAACGAGCTGAACAGCGCCTACCTGCGGCCTCTGGTGTTTATCGGCAACGTCGGCCTGGGCCTCAATGCACCTAAAGACGTGCCTTGCGATGTGATTGTCGCCGCCATTCCCTGGGGCGCCTATCTGGGCGAAGAGGGGCTGGAGCAGGGTGTGGATGTCTGCGTCACCTCATGGAACCGGCTGGCGCCCAATACCATGCCCACCGGCGCCAAGGCCGGCGGTAATTACCTGTCTTCCCAGCTGATATCCGGCGAAGCCAAACGCCACGGTTACGACGAGGGCATTTCACTCGACGTGCATGGCCACCTCAGCGAAGGAGCGGGTGAGAATCTGTTCCTGATCAAGAACAAGGTACTCTATACCCCGCCGGTCACCGCCTGCATACTGCCCGGTATCACCCGTGATACCCTGATGACCCTGGCGCGGGAAGCTGGCTACGCAGTGCGGGAAGAAGCCATCTCCCGCGAGGCGCTGTATCTGGCCGATGAAATGTTCATGACCGGCACCGCCGCCGAGGTGACACCGGTGCGCAGTGTGGACGGCATCGAGCTGGGCGAGGGCAAGCGCGGCCCCATTACTACCGAATTACAAAAAGCCTTCTTCGGCCTGTTCGATGGCACCACCAAAGATAAATGGGGCTGGTTGAGCCCGGTTAAAGGTTGATTTTCAGATAAGAGAGAGGGGCGCACTGCGCCCCTGTTTTGCTCAATTGTATTTACAGGAGTTTAAAGAATGCCAAGGTATCGTTCCGCCACCACCACCCACGGCCGCAACATGGCCGGCGCCCGCGCCCTCTGGCGCGCCACCGGCATGACCGAAGAAGACTTCGGCAAGCCGATCATCGCCGTGGTCAACTCCTTCACTCAGTTTGTACCTGGCCATGTGCACCTGAAAGACATGGGTCAGCTGGTGGCACGTGAAATCGAGGCCGCCGGTGGTGTCGCCAAGGAATTCAACACCATCGCCGTGGATGACGGTATCGCCATGGGTCACGGCGGCATGCTCTACAGCCTGCCCAGCCGGGATCTGATTGCCGACTCGGTCGAATACATGGTCAATGCCCACTGTGCCGATGCCATGGTCTGTATCTCCAACTGTGACAAAATCACCCCCGGCATGCTGATGGCCGCCCTGCGGGTCAATATTCCGGTGATCTTCGTGTCCGGTGGCCCCATGGAAGCCGGCAAGACCAAGCTGTCTGATCAGATCATCAAGCTGGATCTGGTGGACGCCATGATCCAGGGTGCCGATCCCACAGTGTCCGATTCCCAGAGCGAGCAGATCGAGCGCAGCGCCTGCCCGACCTGTGGTTCCTGCTCCGGCATGTTTACCGCCAACTCCATGAACTGCCTGACCGAAGCCCTGGGTCTGTCCCAGCCGGCCAACGGCTCCCTGCTGGCGACCCACGCGGATCGGGAACAGCTGTTCAAGTCGGCCGGCCATCGCATCGTCGAGCTGACCAAGCGTTATTACGAGCAGGATGACGACTCGGCCCTGCCACGCAACATCGCTACCAAGTCGGCATTCGAGAACGCCATGGTGCTGGATGTCGCCATGGGCGGCTCCACCAATACGGTACTGCACCTGCTGGCCGCCGCCCACGAGGCCGGTGTCGACTTCACCATGACCGATATCGATGCCCTGTCGCGCAAGGTACCACAGCTGTGCAAGGTGGCGCCGTCCACCCCGAAATACCATATGGAAGACGTGCACAGAGCCGGTGGTGTCATGGGCATTCTCGGTGAGCTGGATCGTGCCGGTCTGCTGCACACCGACCTGCCGACCGTCATGGGCATGACCATGGCCGAGCAGCTGGCCAAATATGATGTGATGGTGACCGAAGACGAAGCGGTGAAAACCATGTTCCGCGCCGGTCCTGCCGGTATCCGTACCACCAGAGCCTTCAGCCAGGATTGCCGTTGGCCGACCCTGGACGACGACAGAGCCGAAGGCTGTATCCGTAGCCTTGAGCACGCCTACAGTCTGGAAGGTGGTCTGGCGGTACTGTCCGGCAACCTGGCGTTGGACGGTTGTATCGTCAAGACCGCCGGTGTGTCCGACGACAATTTGGTGTTCCGTGGCCCTGCCCGTATCTATGAAAGTCAGGATACCGCCGTGGCCGGTATTCTGGGTGGCGAAGTGAAAGCCGGTGATGTGGTGGTGATCCGCTACGAAGGCCCCAAAGGCGGCCCCGGCATGCAGGAAATGCTCTACCCCACCACCTACCTCAAGTCCATGGGCCTGGGCACCAAGTGTGCGCTGATCACCGATGGTCGCTTCTCCGGCGGTACTTCTGGTCTGTCCATCGGTCACGTCTCTCCCGAGGCAGCCAGTGGCGGCACCATAGGTCTGGTGCAGAACGGCGACATCATCGATATCGATATCCCGGGTCGCAGCATAGTGCTGGACGTGTCCGAGCAGGAGCTGGCTGCCCGTCGTGAAGTGATGGATGCCAGGGGTGAGCAGGGCTGGCGCCCGGTTGATCGTGAGCGGGAAGTGTCCTTCGCCCTGCGCGCCTATGCGTCGCTGGCCACCAGTGCCGACAAGGGCGCGGTACGCGACATCAGCAAGCTGGGGGGATAAGGATGGCACAACCGGCATTGAAAGAGGCCAAACTGCGGTCGGCGACCGAATATCTGCGCTGTATCCTGTTGTCTCCGGTGTATGAGGCGGCGCGGGTGACTCCGCTGTCGCCGCTCAAGAAAATTTCCGAGCGGCTGGGTCATTCGGTATCGCTGAAACGGGAAGACATGCAACCGGTGCATTCTTTCAAGCTACGGGGTGCCTACAACAAGATTGCCCAGTTAAGCGCAGAGCAGCAGCAGGCCGGGGTCATTGCGGCCTCGGCCGGCAACCATGCTCAGGGCGTGGCCTTGTCGGCCGCCAAGCTGGGCATCGACGCCACCATAGTGATGCCAACGGTCACACCCGATATCAAGGTAGAGTCGGTGCGTCGTTTCGGTGGCAAGGTGATATTGCATGGCAATAACTTCGACGAAGCTTATGCCCGTTGTCTGGAGCTGGCACAAGAGCATAATCTGACTCTGATACCGCCGTTTGATGATGAAGACGTGATCGCCGGTCAGGGCACCATAGGGCGCGAACTGCTGGAGCAGGATACCCGCCTGACCCATGTGTTTGTGCCAGTGGGCGGTGGCGGCCTGGCGGCCGGGGTGTCGGTCTACATCAAGCAGCTGTTGCCTCAGGTCAAGGTGATCGGCGTCGAGGCCGAGGGTTCGGCCTGTTTGAATGCGGCGCTCAAGGCCGGGGAAATTGTCACCCTGGACAGAGTTAGCATGTTTGCCGACGGGGTGGCGGTGAAGCGCATGGGTACCGAGACCTTTCGCCTGTGCCGGGAGTATCTTGATGGTGTGGTGACCGTCAGTTCCGACGAGATCTGCGCCGCGCTCAAGGATATCTTCGAAGATACCCGCGCCATCGCCGAGCCTTCCGGTGCCCTGTCGCTGGCCGGGTTGAAGAAATACAGCCAGGCGGGTGATTACAAACATGCCCGCATGGCGGCGGTGCTCAGCGGTGCCAACGTCAACTTCCATTCTCTGCGTTACGTTTCCGAGCGTTGCGAGCTGGGTGAGAAGCGGGAAGGGGTGCTGGCGGTGACCATACCGGAGCGCAAGGGCGCCTTTCTGGAGTTTTGCGAGGTACTCGGCAACCGCATGGTGACCGAGTTCAACTATCGTTATTCGTCGGAAGACAAGGCCGCGCTGCTGGTGTCGGTCCGGCTCAGCGACGGTGATCGGGAGCTGACCCAGATCATGATGGAACTGGAGCAGGCCGGGTATCCGGTGGCCAACATGACCGACAACGACTTGGCCAAGTCTCATGTGCGTTACATGGTGGGTGGTCGGCCGCCCAAGCCATTGCAAGAGCGGCTGTACAGCTTCCGGTTTCCCGAGCAACCGGGTGCCCTGATGCGCTTTCTGCATACCCTGGGTACGCACTGGAACATCAGCCTGTTTCATTACCGCAACCACGGTGCCGAGTTTGGCCGGGTGCTCTGTGCCTTCGAGCTGCCCGATGCGGATCTGGCGTCGTTCGAGCGGCACCTGGCCGAGCTGGGTTACCGCTGGGATGAGGTGACGCAAGATCCTGCCTACCAGTTTTTTCTGGCTCACTAATACCAATCCCAGTAATGATCTGGTCATCTTGAGGCTCCCAGAGCAGAGGCAACACAGCCGCCTCCCTCGACACGCCATAAACCCATCCGTGGGGGCTCGGAAATGCCGTCCTTGGCATTTCACGGTCGTGGGAGCCGTTCTCTGTTGCCTCTTCTGGGACTCCGAGTTGCCTGCAGACGGCGCCAACAGGCAACGCCGGAGCATCAAGGAGGGCAAAGGGATCTGCTTCACCGACCATCACATGACAGGGACGTCATGTGCTGAGCGTCACAAGGAGGTGCTTGAGCGGGTCGGTGGAGCGGGCCCTTTGTCCGGGATTGGCATGACAGTCAAACAGATCGAGTGTTTAATGTAATTGGTATAAGAAAAACGAAAACATAAAAAAAGCGCCGATTGCATCGGCGCTTTTTTTTTAGCCTGCTTTCTGTTTAGAAAGCCGCTAACAAGCCGGCACCGGCGATGATGGCACCGCTGCCCTTGATCAGGGAGCTCTTGATGCGGGCGGCGGTCAGCCAGCCGGCACCGTGCAGCAGTGCGGTGGCCAGCAGGAAGCCGGCGACGTAGCCGAGGGCGGAGCTGTCGACTGGTAGCTCAAGACCATGGGCATTACCGTGGAACAGACCGAACAGGGCACACAAGCCGGTGGCCGTCATGGCATGGCCACTGCGACCGGTGGCCAGCATCAGACCCAGTACCAGCATGGAGAAGACAATACCCACTTCCACGCCGGGCAGAGCCAGACCGCTCATGCCTGCGATGGCGCCAAACAGCATGAAGCCGATGAATGCTACCGGCAATTGCCAGGCCGCACGATCGCGGTTGGCCACCATCAGCATGCCAACGGCTACCATGGCCAGCAGGTGATCCCAGCCCAGCAATGGATGCATGAAGCCCGAGGTCAGGCTGTGCTCGCCGTGCCCAGGGTGCGCCAAAGCCAGCGCCGGGGTCATTGCCACCAGGGCAGTCAGGGTCTTCTTGATCATTTTTGTACTCCTTCTAAGGTAACGTTCTCGGGTCGGCGATCGGGCAGCATGCCCTGCTTCAGGATGAAGCTGATGATTTCTTCCAGGCCAACGCCGTCATACAGGTTGGCGAAGATAAAGGGCCGTTCGCCGCGCATTTTTTTGGAATCCCGCTCCATGACATCCAGCGAGGCATGCACGTATTCGGCGATGTCTATCTTGTTGATGATCAGCAAATCGGACTTGGTGATACCGGGGCCGCCTTTACGGGGAATTTTGTCGCCCGCGGAGACGTCGATAACGTACAGGGTCAGGTCAGACAGCTCCGGGCTGAAGGTGGCCGCCAGGTTGTCGCCGCCGGATTCCACCAGCACCAGTTCCAGATTGGGGTGACGCGCCTGCAGATCGTCGATGGCTGCCAGGTTCATGGAGGCATCTTCGCGAATGGCGGTGTGCGGGCAGCCGCCGGTTTCTACGCCGAGAATGCGATCAGCCGGCAGGGCATCGTGCTTCAGCAGAAAGTCGGCATCTTCACGGGTGTAGATGTCGTTGGTGACCACGGCGATGTCGTAGTGATCCTTCAGGGCTTTACACAACTGGCGCAACAAGGCGGTTTTGCCGGAACCAACCGGGCCACCAACGCCTACTCGTAAACAATGTTTCATTGCTACCTTTCCTTCTTGTGAGGTCGAAGCGGTCAGCTTCGGAATAATCTTGAATACTGGGTTTCATGCTGGGCACTGCCGAGGGCCAGCCCCGGCAGAATCGGGCCCAGTTGCTCGTCGGCCAGCGCCAGTGCGGTTTCAACCGCAGCCACCATTCTGGGGCGCAACTGTTCGTTCAGCCGTTGCGCTGCGGTGTGCCCCAGGGGCATGGCCTTGCACGCTACTGCGAGCTGGTTTTCCAGCCAGCCCCAGACAAAGCCGAGTAAAGACTGGCGCACCGGCACTTGCCGTTGGTGTGCGGCCCAGGCAAAGACGGTGACGTAATCGGGATCTTCCGGCAGTTGGGCGTGGCCCTGTTCTGCCTGCGGTTGCAGCGACAGGCTGGTGAGCAAGCGCATCAACGCCAGCCCCAAACGCGCTCCTTCATCACTGAGTTCGGCGGTTTCGCGGCTGGCATGCAACCAGTCGTTCCAGAACGTCAGGCCGTCGCTGTCACCCTTGGCCCAGCAGTTCTGCAGCCGCGCCAGCACCGGTAATTCGCACCGGCTCAGACCATCCTCGAGCACCCCTTCCAGCCAGTCGCCCAGTTCCTGCTCATTACGCACCCAGCCCAGCTCAAATGCACTCTCCAAACCTTGTGACCAGGCGAATGCACCAATCGGCAATGCCGGGCTGATCAGTTGCATCAACCCCAGCAATGCCAGATCACTGGCCACGACTGGCTGATTATCAGTGTGCATGGCTATGGTCGTCGTCATGAGAGTGCCCATGGCCATGATCATGGCTGTGAGAATGCCCGTGACTGTGGGCATGCTCGCGACCGGCGTGGGCATAGGCCCCCGACTCAGGGTCAAACGGCGCCTCATGGTGGCTCAGGGTGGCACCCAAGAGTACCGCCAGCTCTTCCAGTACGTGGTCCGGCGGGAAGCGTACCCAGTGGCGGCCGTCTGCGTCTGCGCCAATGGCGAGGGACACGTGACGGTTGCCCAGGTGGTAGCACAGGCGCCCCAGAGGCAGGCCGTTGTCGATGTAGGCAGTGGTGACCGGCTCGTCGGCGGCACAAATGCGGATCACCTCACCGCTGCTGGCCTGCAGCAGATCGCCGTGGCGCAGCACAGGGCCACGATCGAGGAAGAGGCCGACGTCGCGGCCGTTATCGGTCACGGCCTTCAGGCGGCCACGAATGCGCAGCTCGTAGGGCAAGGTCAGGGTATCCTGAACATCGGCCTGAGTATTGCTGTCGAGTCTCTTTGTTAATTCAAGCATGTAAATGTCCTTGCAAGCGGTTTAGAACAAATGATAGCGCTGGGCCAGTGGCACTTCAGACAGGGGTTCGCAGGTTAGCAGAACGCCGTCGGCGTGCACCTCGTAGGTCTGTGGATCCACCGTCAGTTTCGGACAGGCCGCGTTCAGCTTCATATCTTTTTTACGCACCTGGCGGACATTTTTCACCGGCACCAGGGGGCTCTTCAGCCCCAGCTTTTCTTCCAGACCGGTGTTCATGGCCGCCTGGCTGACAAAGGTCATCCGGGTTGCCGCTGCCGCCCGACCATAGGCGCCAAACATGCGACGGTAGTGCACCGGCTGTGGTGTGGAAATGGAGCCGTTGGGATCACCCATGGCCGCGCCGGCGATCATGCCGCCTTTAACAATTAGTTCTGGCTTGACGCCGAAGAAGGGAGGCCGCCACAACACCAGATCCGCCAGCTTGCCGATTTCGATGGAGCCGACTTCGTGGCCAACACCGTGGGTGATGGCCGGGTTGATGGTGTACTTGGCGACATAGCGCTTAACCCGGAAGTTGTCGGTACCCCGCTCCTGATCTTCCGGCAGCAGGCCCCGCTGCAGACGCATTTTGTGTGCAGTCTGCCAGGTGCGGCACACCACTTCACCAATGCGGCCCATGGCCTGGGAATCCGACGAGATCATCGAAATGACCCCCATGTCGTGGAGGATATCCTCGGCGGCGATGGTCTCGCGGCGGATGCGCGAATCCGCAAAGGCCACGTCTTCCGGAATATTCGGATCCAGGTGATGGCATACCATCAGCATGTCGAGATGTTCATCGACGGTGTTGATGGTGTAGGGCCGCGTCGGGTTGGTGGACGACGGCAGTACGTTGGGCAGCGCACAGGCGGTAATGATATCGGGCGCGTGGCCACCACCGGCACCTTCGGTGTGGTAGGTGTGAATACAACGGTCCTTGAAGGCGTCCAGGGTGTCTTCCACAAAGCCGGACTCGTTCAGGCTGTCGGCGTGAATGGCGACCTGGATGTCGTAGCGATCGGCCACGTCCAGCGCGTTGCTGATGGACGCCGGAGCGGCACCCCAGTCTTCGTGGATTTTCAGGCTCATGGCCCCGGCCTTGACCTGCTGTTCCAGCGCCTCTGGCGAACTTGCACTGCCTTTGCCGAGAAAGCCGATGTTGATGGGCAAATCGTCCACGGCCTGCATCATCTTGCCCAGATGCCAGGGGCCGGGGGTGTGGGTGGTCGCGGTGGAGCCGGTCGCCGGCCCGGTGCCGCCGCCGATCATGGTGGTCAGGCCACTCATCAGGGCTTCGTCGACCTGCTGCGGGCAGATGTAGTGCACGTGAGTATCGACCCCACCCGCGGTGAGAATGCGGCCTTCACCGGCGATGATTTCGGTACCGGCACCGATGACGATGTCGACATCGGGCTGGGTATCCGGGTTACCGGCCTTGCCGATGGCGGCGATGCGGCCATGCTTCAAACCTACATCGGCCTTAACGATGCCCCACCAGTCGATGATGATGACGTTGGTGATCACCGTATCCATGACCGCATCGTCACAACGCTGGCTCTGACCCATGCCATCGCGAATGACCTTACCGCCACCGAATATGACTTCTTCACCGTAATGGGTGTGGTCGTGCTCGATTTCGATCCACAATTCGGTATCGCCCAGGCGGATCCGGTCACCGGTGGTCGGGCCATACATGTCCGCATACGCTTGACGGGAAATCTTCATTTTGCTGCTCCCCCTTTCGGGCTTTTGTCCAATGGCCCCATAACCTCGCCACGAAAGCCGTAGATGCGGCGCAGGCCGGAATACGGGATCAGGGGCACATCGCGGGTCTGGCCCGGCTCGAAGCGAATGGCCGTGCCTGCCGCTATTCCCAGGCGATGGCCATAGGCTTTTTTGCGATCAAATCGTAACGCCGGGTTGGTCTCGGCAAAGTGATAATGGGAGCCGACCTGAACCGGACGGTCGCCGGTGTTGGCAACACTGATGGTGATGCTGTCACGGCCGACGCACAGATCGATGTCTCCGCCTTGCAACTGATATTCACCAGGAATCATGGCGAGCCTCCTCAGACAATGGGGTGATGCACGGTGACCAGCTTGGTCCCGTCGGGAAAGGTGGCCTCGACCTGCACGTCCTGGATCATCTCGGCTACGCCTTCCATGACGTCGTCCCGGGTCAGTATTTCACGGCCGGCACTCATCATGTCCGCCACGGTGCGGCCTTCGCGGGCTCCTTCCATAATGGCGCAGCTGATCAGCGCGACCGCTTCGGGGTAGTTCAGCTTGAGGCCCTTGGCCTTGCGGCGCTCGGCCAGCAGTCCGGCGGTAAACAACAGCAACTTGTCTTTATCTCTTGGCGTTAATTCCATCGCTAGCTCCGTCGTCGATGTTACGTATTGATGACCCATGCTGTTGACAAGCATAGGCGCTGTTCGGCGCCAAAGCAGATGCCTTGGCGTGAATAATCAGGTCAGCCAGATCCGCGGCACAGTCGCTTCGTGCCCGGTCAGCCGCGGACGCAGAATGACGCGCGCCTGTTGAAACAAATCCCATACTTCGTTGCGCTCATGGCCGAGGTAGCGAACCAGCAATACCCCACGGCGATAGGTCACCGCCCAGCGATGGCTGGCGGGCAGCTGGGCGCGCAGCGCCTCGACGGCGTCGGCGGGGTTGGCCAGGCCAATCGCCCACAGGGTGGCGTGTACCGTGGCACCACCCTGCCCCCATTTACCGGTGAACCGGCGATGATTGGGGTCCAGAGACTGGCGCTCCAGCCACAGGGGACGACCATTACGGGTCACCTGAAAGCCTTGTTCGAGGTGGCCGTTGGCGAACGGCAGTTCGCTGGCGGGGCGGCCGAGGCCTAGAATTTCCCAGCCCAGGCATTTGGCGTTGTCTTCCAGATCTATGCTGAAGGTTTGCCGGCCACGGGAGCCGTCGAAGGCCAGGGTTTCCTGGGGCAGCCATTCCAGGGTGGCGTTGGCTGCCACCTTCAATTGGGTGGTCTGGGTCCAGGCGACGCCGTTGCTGTCGGCTTTATAAAGTTTGTTGGCGGCCGGCGTGGTGAGCAGGGTGTGGGCGCCTGCTGCCACCGTGACATCGACGTTGAGGGCATCGCCACTGACCAGGCCACCAGGCGGGTGCAATAAATACACATGACAACAGCCGTCGCGGCCTTCCGGATAAAAGGGTCTCTGTACGCGCAAGGGCCCGAAATGGTGCGCCTTGACCATGCGGGTGATAGTGGTATCACCGTCCGTGCGGGTGTCAAACCCCAGTGTTAAAGAGGCCGCCCAGTGGCGTTCGGCATCGAAGTGATGCCCGGAATCCACGGCTGCCCGTTGTTTTACGGGTATAAAAGAGAGAGACGTCATGCCATCGAACACCTTTTTATGAGCCCAACGCAGCACCATAGGCCAACCCTCAGCCGATTTACCTGTCAGGCAGGATCATAAGCTGAAGATAGCAAAGTGCGCTTGAACGTCCATGTGCGCAGGTACATACGGCCAGATTAGCGGAGCCGGCTTGTCAGCCGCCGCGGGTTATCAGCTTGCGAGCATTGATTGCTTGTAAAATGCAAAACTGATGCAGATAAAATTCGAATACAGATCAGGGCGGAGACGAACGTCTCTGGGTGTGTATGCCAATTTGAGGAACTCAAAGGCCTGAAAAAAACAGACTTTTCGAACCACCAGCTGTGCCCTGTGTCGATTGTATCGCAGTGAAAAAAAACCGTCTAGGAGCGGGACCACAATTCTGACAAAAAAATTCGTTTTAATTTGGTTTTCTGCCTTATCGGCCCGATGGCTGACGAACCTAGCCAGGGTAGGGAGGCGCGGGATCTTAAGCCATACGGCCGGTGTCGTCGTTGCGATACTTGGGATAACATAACGACAGAGCCGGCTTGTGTTCAATCAGGTAACCAGGCAGCACAACCCTAAATATATGACCAACAGGGAGAAATATTAATGAAACTGGGCTTTATCGGAATAGGACTGATGGGCAAGCCGATGACGCAGCGTTTGCTGCAGGCCGGTTTTGAAGTGTCGGTATGGAACCGTAGCGCAGACAAGCTGGCCGAAGTGAAAGCCGCAGGTGCAAGCGTGGCGAGCAGCATCGGCGAGCTGGTCGAGCAGGTGGATCTGGTGCTGTTGTGTCTGGCCAATACCGCCGTGGTAGAAACCGTGGTGTTCGGCGCCGGTGGTGTGGCCGAACACGGCCGGGCAGATCAGTTGCTGGTGGACTTTTCCAGCACGGATCCGGAGGCTACCCGGGACTTTGCCGCCCGGCTCAAGGCCCAGTGTGGCATGGGGTGGGTCGACTCGCCGGTGTCCGGTGGTGTGGCCGGCGCCGAGGCGGGCAGCCTGGCTATCATGTGTGGCGGCGAAGCGGCGGATATAGAGCGCATCCGGCCCCTGCTGGCGCCGCTGTCACAACGAGCTACTCACATGGGCCCTGTTGGCGCCGGTCAGGTTACCAAGGTGTGTAATCAGATGATAGTGGGCTGCAACCTGATGGTGCTGGCGGAAATGATGGCGCTGGCCAAGGCCTGCGGCGTGGAGGCCGACAAGATCCCCGAGGCACTGGCCGGCGGCTTTGCCGACTCGAAACCCATGCAGATCACAGGTCCCCTGATGGCGGCGGAGTCCGACCCGGATCCCAAGTGGCATGTACGTACCCTGCTCAAGGATCTGGACATGGCAGTGGCCCAGAGCCTGCGCGAGGGCAGCGCCACCCCCATGTCGGGACTGGCCGCCCAGCTGATGCGCCAGCACGGCAGCAAGGGCTATCTGGAGCGAGATCCCGCCACCCTGATCAGGCTTTATAAAGACGCCTGAGCTGCAATGCGAAGCAACAGCAGGGTTGTCTCCACCGACACGCTGCGAGTACATCCCTGTAGCGCTCGGCAAATACCATCCATGGCATTTGACGGTCGGTTCCGGCAATCCCTGCTGCTGCTTCGTTAAGCATCGGTGTCGCCTGCCTGTTCCTGTCGTAGGTTGCGAATGATACCAATCTGTAAAACTAACTGATCTGTTTAGCTGCTCTGTAAAAGTCGAACGAAAGGTCTACTCCACCGACACGCTTCAAGTACGTCCATGTAACGCTCAGCACATGACGTCCTGTCATGTAATGGTCGCTGGAGTAGAACCCTTCATCCGCCCCTCTGCTGCCGCGTCGCCTGTGC
>JBFGZI010000009.1:0-20113 GCA_041586855.1 Oceanisphaera sp.
AGGAGGTCATCTCTGTTTCCTCTTCAGTAGCACCGAGTTGCCCGAAGACGGCGCCAACAGGCGACTCTGCGGCATCAAGGAGGACAAAGGGTTCTGCTCAGCCGACCATCTGACCGCCAGGGATGGCGGGAATGCCTGGACGGCAGGAGCACTTCCCGGCCGCGCCAAGGATGGCGCGGTTGAGCCTACATGGAGGTATTCACGGCGTGTCGGCGGAGCTGGCCCTTTGTTCGATCTTGGTACAGAGGCACAGAGATTAAATAGCAAGATGCCCGCATCGGCGGGCATCTTGAGAGTTAGGCAGTTAGGCTGCTTGTGTCAGTGGCTTAACCGGCGGACATGGCTTCCAGCTCTTCCCAGCGGGCGAAGGCCACTTCCAGCTCGGCTTCGGCATCGGCCAGTTGTTGCAGGGTCGACTGCGTCTGCTCTTCAGGCTGGCTGAAGAAGTCCGGCGCATTCACCGCTTGCTGCAATGACGCTATCTGCTGCTCCAGCTGTTCCAGCTGCAACGGCAAACCGTTCAGTTCCTGCTGCAGCTTGTACGACAGCTTCTTGCCCGGCTTAGGCTTGTTATCCACTTTGTTATCGGTCTTGTTTGCCGGCTTGGCGGCTTTTTCTTTCGCTACCGCCACGTCGGCCTGATAGGACAACTGATGTTGCATGTCCTGATAGCCACCGACAAATTCGCTGACCTTGCCCTCGCCTTCAAACAGCCAGCAATGGGTCGCGGTGTTGTCGATAAAGTCCCGGTCGTGGCTGACCAGCAGTAGGGTGCCTTTATAATCGGCGAGCAGTTCTTCGAGCAGCTCCAGGGTTTCAACATCCAGATCGTTGGTCGGTTCATCAAGCACCAGCAGGTTGCTGGGCTTGAGAAACAAGCGAGCCAGCAGCAGTCGGTTTTTCTCACCGCCCGACAGGGCTTTCACCGGGGTGCGGGCACGCTTGGGCTCAAACAGAAAATCCTGCAGGTAGCCCAGCACATGACGGCTGCGGCCATTGACTTCCACTTCCTGCTTACCTTCGGCCAGGTTGTCCATCACGGTGCGCTCGGGATCCAGCTGCTCCCGATACTGATCGAAATAGGCCACCTCCAGCTTGGTGCCACACTTCAGGCTACCATGCTGGGCTTCCAGTTTGCCAAGCAGCAACTTGATCAGGGTACTCTTGCCACAACCGTTGGGGCCAACCAGGGCAATTTTGTCGCCGCGCTGCACCATGGTTGAAAAGTTCCTGAGCAGCGGCTTACCTTCGTAGGCGAAGTCGATGTTCTCGGCCTCGAACACGATTTTTCCGGAGCGGCGTACATCGTCCAGGGTCACGCTGACCTTGCCAACGCTTTCACGACGCTGGCTGCGCTCAACGCGTAACGCCTTAAGGGCGCGAACCCGGCCTTCGTTGCGGGTGCGGCGCGCCTTGACGCCCTGGCGGATCCAGGCTTCTTCCTGGGCCAGGCGCTTGTCGAACAGCGCATTCTGCTCCGCTTCAACCCGCAGGGCTTCTTCTTTGTTGACCAGGTAATCGTCGTAGTTGCCGGGCCAGCTGGACAGCTTGCCGCGATCCAGATCCACGATACGGGTGGCCATCTTGCGAATAAAGGCACGGTCGTGGCTGACGAAGACGATGGCGCCCCTGAAGTCCACCAGAAAGCTTTCGAGCCAGGCGATGGCGTCGATATCCAGGTGGTTGGTCGGTTCGTCCAGCAGCAGAATGTCCGGATCATTGGTCAGCGCGCGGGCCAGGGCCACCTTGCGCAACCAGCCACCCGACAAGTCGTTCAATCGGGTGTCGCCGTTCAGGCCGAGCAGGGTCAGACTCTGGTTGATGCGGGTGTCGAACTGCCAGCCATTGGCGTGCTCTACCTGCTCTTGCAGCCGCATCAGCTCGTTCATCGCTTTTTCGGAGGTATCGTGGCACACCAGCTCCAGCTGATGATGATACTTGGCCAGCAAGGCGCCCATCTCGGCCAGACCACCGGCCACATAGTCGAATACGGTTTGATCGTCGGCGACCTTGGGGGGATCCTGCTCGAGTCGGGCGATGTTGATGCTCTGTTGCAGTTGGCGACGACCGTCGTCCAGTTGCAGTTCGCCGGCAATCACCTTCATCAGGGTCGATTTACCGGCGCCATTACGGCCTACGATACAGACCCGCTCTCCGGCCTGTATATTGAATTCCAGCCCGTCCAATAACGGGGCGTCACCAAACGCCAACTGGGCGTTTTGCAGGGTTAACAAACTCATGAAGTTACTCGGTTAAAGGCAATAATATCGGCGGCGCTAAAGGGCCAGTCCAGCTCGGCGCCGTCTTGGCGGCGCAGAACCGGAATGCGTACCGCATAAGCGGCCAGCCATTGCTCGTTGTTGATAATATCTTGTTGCTCTGTCTCGCCATGCAGGCCGCACTGCTCAAGCAGTGCCCAGGCCTGTTCGCACAGGTGGCAACCATCGGTAGAAAACAGCGTCAGGCTCATCATTGACTCCGGCGAATTTCCCAGCAGTTGTGAATGTGCGGATTGCGGGCAAAGTCTTTCGGCAGGCTGGCCTTGGTAATGTCTTTAGCCACCAGCCCCAGTTCTTCCAGCCCGGCCATGTCCATCTTGAAATGACGCTTGTTGTTGGAAAAAATCAGCAGGCCATCCGGGCGCAGTCGCTTGCAGAGCAGGCCCAGCAACTCGATATGATCGCGCTGCACGTCGAAGGCATCTTCCATCCGCTTGGAGTTGGAGAAGGTCGGCGGATCGACGAAGATCAGATTATAATCGTCGCCGGGTTTGCTCAGCCAGTTCAGGCAGTCGGCCTGCACAAACTGGTGGCGACGACCGGTCAGACCATTGAGTTGCATGTTGCGCTCGGCCCAGCCCAGATAGGTTTTGGACATGTCCACGGTCGTGGTCGACCTGGCGCCACCCAACCCTGCATGCACGGAGGCGGTGCCGGTGTAGGCAAACAGATTGAGGAAATCCTTGCCCTTTGCCAGTTCACCCAGCTGTTTGCGAATGGGTCTGTGATCCAGAAACAGGCCGGTATCGAGGTAGTCGTACAGGTTGACCAGCAAGCGGGCGTTGTGCTCTTGTACTTCCATCCACTGATCGCGGCGGTCCAGCTTTTCGTACTGTTCCCTGCCCTGCTGGCGCGAACGTACTTTCAGTATGACCTTGTGGCCCTGTACCCCGGTGACCGCCATGGTCGCCTGCACCAGATCGTAAAAACGACCCCGGGCCTTGTATTCGGGAATGGTTTTCGGCGCCGCGTATTCCTGAATGACGATATAGTCCTGATAACGGTCGATGGCGGCGTTGTATTCCGGCAAGTCCGCATCATAGAGACGGTAGCAGTCAATCTGCTCGTTACGGGCCCATTTTTCCAGCGCCTTGATGTTCTTGGCCAGTCGATTGGTAAAGTCTTCCGCCAGCGGGCGTGCCGCCCTGGCATCGTCGGCAATTTTATAATTACGCAGTTCACAGGCCAGGGCGCCGTTGAACAGCTTGTAGATTTTTTCGTGGCGCAGACGCAGGCAGCTGAGCAGCTCGGGAGAGCTGGAAATCAGGCTGACGTGCCAGCCCTTGAACTGATCGCGCAGGGTATCACCCAACTGCTGATGCAAACCCAGCAGGGACGGAAACTCGCTCAACCGCTCACCGTAAGGCGGGTTGGAAATCAGCCAGCCGGGCTCGGCGGCCGGATTGACCAGGCTGGTAACGCTGCCCTGGGCAAAGCGGATTAGTCCCCCTACCCCGGCAGACTCGGCATTTTCCTGGGCGAAGGCCAGTACCCGCTTGTCCTGATCGAACCCATAGAGCTGGGTATTGGCCTGTTTCAGACCGCGGGTAGCACGTACCGTGGCCTCTGCGGTGATCTCCTGCCACAGGGCGCGGTCGTGGCCGCTCCAGGCCATAAAGCCGAAGCGCACCCGCAACAGACCCGGTGCCTGATCGGCGGCCATCAGCGCCGCTTCTATTAATAAGGTACCGGAACCGCACATGGGGTCGACCAATGGCGTATTCAGATCCCAGCCGCTGCGCAACAGGATGGCGGCAGCCAGGTTTTCCTTCAAGGGCGCTTCACCCGCCTGCTGGCGGTAACCCCGTTGGTGCAGCGCCGGGCCGGACAGGTCCAGGGTAATGCTGAGCTGGTTACGCTTGAGGTGCGCCAGAATACGAATGTCCGGGGTGCGCTTGTCCACGTTGGGCCGCTCGCCCCAGCGCTTGGTCAGCCGGTCGACGATGGCGTCCTTGATCTTGAGCGCCCCGTACTGGGTATTGGTGATGGCATCGTTACCACCAGAAAAGTCTACGGCAAAGGTCTGCCCTGGTTGAATATGCTGCTCCCACTCGATATTGGCCGCACCCAGATAAAGGTCCATATCATCACGCATGGTGAAGTCGGCCAGTTGCAGCATGATGCGCGACGCCAGTCGGGACCACATGCAGGCACGGTAAGCGGTGGCCAGTTCACCCTTGAAGGCCACACCGGCCACGGTTTCCTGAAGCTCGGAGGCGCCCAGGTTTTTCAGTTCATCGGTGAGTAAGGATTCCAGGCCCTTGGGGCAGGTAGCAAAAAACGGCAGCATAGTCAGGCTTTTCAAATAAAAGAGGGCCGCATTATACCTGAACCGCCGCCGGTCTGTAAGAATTGCCGCTTATTGCGCGCAATATCGGCAGGTTGCGGCATTATTCGGCAGACAAAACAAAGTTCTGGTAACGCCCTTGCATTCAGTGATGTGGATCACTAGTATACGCAGCCTGAGGACGCGGGATGGAGCAGTCTGGTAGCTCGTCGGGCTCATAACCCGAAGGTCGTCGGTTCGAATCCGGCTCCCGCAACCAACTTATAATGAACGCGTTCCCCCTCCCCTGTTATCCCTTTTCTGTAATTTATTCCTGAAAACCCAATTCAAAAATATCTACTATCAAATCATTGTTTTTCTTACTTTACAGCTGATCGCTTACAGCTTATGGCTGTCTTTTCACCCCACTTTCCTGATTTCTTCTTCCCGGTAAGATGCTTCCAGACTGATGATCCTGTCGTTCATCACCTTGATGGCACCGAAGGTCGGTAACTTTTTGGTGCTAGCCAGCAGCTGCTCCGCCGCCAGGGACATGCAGACCGTTGCCGACGGCGACGTTTCCACCACCATCATGGTCAGCAACTCGGTTTGGATATCGAGCGCGATCAGCTCGCCCAGTTGCGGTTGATGATAATCGGCCTGTGGTTCGAAAAACCAGCTTTGTGGCATCAGTGGTTTATAAAAACGGGCGATGGCAATGCCATTCAGGGCAGCCTGTACCCGTTGCGCGGGGGCGCGAATCGAGGACAGCTTATCGATAAAGCTGTAATAGAGGCCGGTATCTTCTACCGAAAAGCACTGTTCCATATTTTCCGGGCACACCAGCTGCTTCTTGATATAGGGCGTGCTGAACAGCATTTCCGCCCCCAAATCCAGCATCAGGTGTCGATCCTCGCCCATAAACCAGCGCCAGCAATCATTTGGTTGTAATAACATCCAGTCACACCTTGTGATAACAGAATTATAATATGACTCCCCAACACCTTCATTTATATTGTATTTGGCCGTGGGGAGCAAATTATCAGACCAATAATATCTATTACAGGTGTCGAGCCAGACGTTGAACCAGAGCCGGCCCCTGATAAATAAAGCCGGAATACACCTGCACCAGACTGGCGCCGGCCGCCATTTTTTCTCTGCCGGCGGTCAGTGAATCGATACCCCCGACACCGATAATCGGCAGCCGGCCATCGAGGCGCCGCGCTAATTCCTTTATCACCAGGGTACTTTTATTCTGCACCGGCCGACCACTCAAGCCCCCCGCTTCATGCGCATGAGGCAGGTCAAACACCAGCTCCCGATCCAGGGTGGTATTGGTGGCGATGACACCGTCGAGCTCGAAGCGCATCAGACTGTCGGCGACCTGCTCGATTTCTTCCATCGACAAGTCCGGCGCTATCTTGACCAGCAGCGGTACCTGCTTGTTATGTTGTTCGGCCAGTTGTCGTTGTTTTTGTTTGAGCGAAGACAGCAAGTCGTCAAGTGCCTCGCCGTATTGCAGAGAGCGCAGACCCGGGGTATTGGGCGAAGAAATATTCACGGTAATATACCCGGCATGGGCATAGGCTTTTTCCATGCAAATCAGGTAATCGTCTTTACCCTGCTCTATGGGCGTATCTTTATTCTTGCCAATATTGATACCCAGTACACCGGTATAACGAGACTGCCTGACATTCTCGATTAAATAATCGATACCGTTATTATTGAACCCCATGCGGTTGATGATGGCGTCAGCTTCCTTGATGCGGAACAAGCGCGGCTTTTCATTACCTTGCTGGGCTCGCGGCGTGACGGTCCCGATCTCGATAAAACCGAACCCCATGGCGGCAAAGGCATCGATGCAGTCCCCGTTCTTGTCGAGACCGGCGGCCAGCCCCACCGGGTTATCGAAGGTCAGTCCCATCAGCTGCACCGGATTATGGATGTTGGGACGACGATATAAAGCCGCCAGCGGGCCGTGCTGAGACTTGGCCAGCCCCTTGATGGTCAGTTCGTGAACATGCTCGGGGTCACATTGAAAAAGCAGGGGTTTAACCAGTGAATACACGTATTTTTCCTCATAAAAAAGCCCCGGTCTTGGCCGGGGCTTTGTATTTTAGACCGTGGTTAGACGGCGTTCATACAATTGAGATGGAGCAGATTCAGCTCGCGCATGGCGACCGAGAACTGGGCGAATTCATGAGTGCCGGACGCCTTGAAGTCGGCCAGAAGATGACGCCAGCGATTCAGCAACTGCTCATGCTCATCAAGCCACTGGTCGAGCATATTAGCGCATTCAACCTTGGCTTTACAGCGTTTCAATACCACTGACGTCAGGCTGCGCTGTTGATAATCCAGATCTTCCCGGAAGGCAGCCCGGGCCAGTGCCTGCCAGTGGTTGCCCACCGCCTGCTTGTTGATCTGTTCCAGGAACCAGTGCAGCTCAAGCTCCGCACCCAGGTGGAAGTACAGCTCGGCCACCACCTTGATGTCTCTGTCATGCTCGGCCGCCACCTGCGCCAGATCCAGAGAGGAAAACAGACTGCTCATCTGCGCCACTCGCTCGGCCACGTCGGTCGGCACCTCCTGTTTCTCGAGCCTGATAACGTCGTTCTTGTGCTCCTTGACCTCGGACTCCACCATCACCTGATAGAGGTGTTCGCCAAGGGTCGCGTAGGTCGGCTTGAACTGGGCAATGGTTTGCTCGATGCTCTGGTTACGGTTACGTGAGCGCAGGAACCAGCGGGTCGCCCGGCGCACCATGCGGCGCACCTGTTGGAACATATCGAGCTGAGTAGCTGCCGCCACCTTGTTGTCCAGTGCTTCGATATCGCGCAGCAGCTGGTTCATGCCAAACACTTCACGGGCAATCATGAAGCTGATGGCGATGTCGCACATGCTGGCGCCGGTTTCATCCTGCAGCCGAGTGGCGAAGTTGAAGCCCATGTCGTTGACCATGATATTGGCCAGACGAGTGGCGATAATTTCACTACGCAGCGGATGCTCCATCAGCGCCTCACCGAACCTGTCCACCAGCTTGGCCGGCATGCTGGATGGCAGCAATCGGGCGATGTAGTCGTTATCAGTCAGCTCGGGCACGTTGAGCATGTCTTTCAGCACCATCTTGCCGTAGGCCACCAGTATGGCCAGTTCGGGACGGGTCAGACCACGTCTTGCGGCCATGCGCTCGGCCAGCTCTTCGTCGTTGGGCAGGTACTCGAGATTACGGTCGAGCTTGCCTTCCCGCTCCAGCCAGTGCATGAAGTGCTGATGCTCCTTGAGCGGGCTGGCACCACGATGCTCGGTAATGGAGATGGTCTGGGACTGACGATAGGCGTTGGTCAGCACTATATCGGCCACGTCCTGAGTCATGTCGTACAGCAGCTGATCCCGGTGTTTCTTGGTCAATTCACCCTTGTCGACCAGGGCATTGAGCAGGATCTTGATGTTGACCTCGTTATCCGAGCAATCCACCCCACCGACGTTATCGGTAAAGTCGGTATTGATGCGCCCGCCTTTGCCGGCATATTCAATCCGGCCCAGCTGGGTACAACCCAGATTACCGCCCTCGCCCACAATACGGGTGCGAAGATCTTCGCCGTTTACCCGTACTGCATCATTGGCGCGGTCGCCCACTTCGGCATCACTTTCCCGGCGTGATTTGACATAGGTACCGATGCCGCCATTCCACAACAGGTCTATTTCAGCCATCAGCAGATGACGGATCACCTCGGTCGGGGTCAGGGTCGCTTTCTGGGTGCCGAGCAGCTTTTTCATCTGCGAGCTGAGCTTGATGGACTTGGCCGAGCGCAGGAAGATGCCGCCACCTTCGGAGATCAGGCTGCGATCATAATCGTCCCAGCTGGAGCCCGGTGTATTGAACAGACGCTGCCGCTCCTGGTAGGTACTGGCGGCATCCGGTTCCGGATCGATGAAGATGTGCAAATGGTTGAAGGCGCCCACCAGGCGGGTATGCTCGGACAGCAGCATGCCGTTACCGAACACATCGCCGGCCATGTCACCGATACCGACACAGGTAAAGTCGGTCTGCTGGCAATCGATGCCGATTTCACGGAAATGACGCTTAACCGATTCCCAGGCCCCACGGGCGGTAATACCCATTTTCTTGTGATCGTAACCGACAGAACCGCCGGAGGCGAAGGCATCGCCCAGCCAGTGGCCATATTCGGCGCTGATTTCGTTGGCAATGTCGGAGAAGGTTGCGGTGCCCTTGTCGGCTGCCACCACCAGGTAATAGTCGTCTTCGTCGTGACGCACCACATTCTTGGGCGGAATGACTTCCCCCTGAATGATGTTGTCGGTCACGTCCAGCAGGGCGCGAATAAAGAGACGGTAGCAGTTCTGGCCTTCCTTGAGGAAAGCGGCTCTGTCACCGACCGGCAGCTGCTTGCAGACAAAACCGCCCTTGGCGCCGACCGGTACTATAACGGTGTTCTTCACCTGCTGTGCCTTCACCAGACCGAGCACTTCGGTACGGAAGTCTTCCCGGCGATCGGACCAGCGCAAGCCGCCCCGCGCCACCTTGCCCCAGCGCAGATGCACCCCTTCCACTCGCGGCGAGTAGACGAAGATCTCGAACTTGGGCAAGGGCAACGGCATGTCGCTGATGGTTTCGGGCGCCATCTTGAACGAGATATAAGCCTTGTCGCTGCCGTCTTTTGCGGGCTGATAGAAGTTGGTTCTCAGGGTCGCTTCTATCATCTCCATGTAGCGGCGGATGATACGGTCATCGTCCAGGTTGGCGACCTTGTCCAGCTCGTTAATCAGCTGCTGATGCAGTTTTTGCTGCTGCTTGGGATCCTGCTTGAGTTTGGGCGAGAACCGGCGCTGAAACAGGCTGAACAGGAGGGCGGCCAGCTCCGGATAGCGAGACAGGGTTTCTTCGATATAGCTCTGGCTGAAGGTCACACCGGTCTGGCGCATGTACTTGGCGTAGGCGCGCAGTATGGTCACTTCACGACCGCTCAGTCCTGCCGCCAGTACCAGGCGGTTGAAACCGTCACTTTCCAGCTCGTTGTTCCACACCTGGGCGAAGGCTTTCTGGAACCGTTCCTGGCTGTTGTCCAGATCGAGCGGCGCGCCGGTGTAATACATGGAGAAGTCGAGGATCCAGTAAACTTCATCGGTACACTCGATCTCATGCGGCGTTTCACCGATCACCCGCAGGCCCATGTTTTCCAGCATAGGCAACACATCGGACAGATGAATGGGCTCGGCTCTGTGATACAGCTTGAGGCGTACCCGGTTGGAGTCTCTGTCTTCTTCCTGAGCCCGGTAGAACAGCATGCCCAGCGGGTTGTTATCGTTCAGCGCTTCCAGTTTTTCGATATCGGCCACCGCCGAGCCGGGCATCACCTCTTCGGTGTAGGCGCGCGAAAAGGCGTTGCGATATTTTTCTTTCAGTCGATTGCCTTCGGCTTCGCCGAAGCTGACGGACAACGACTGCTCCAGCTTGTCTTCCCAGCTGCGGGCGGCTTCAATCAGGTTTGCCTGAATTTCGTTCACATTGATATCCATCGAATTATTCTGCACCCGGATAAGATAGTGGGTGCGAGCCAGTACGCCTTCAGAGAAATAGGTGGTGAACTCCACTTCTTCTACAGAGCCAAAATAACGCTGCAATATACGCTGGGTCTTTTCACGCAGCGCCGTGTTGTAGCGCTCCTTGGTCACATACACCATGCAGGAAAAGAAGCGGCCGAACAGATCCCGGCGCACGAAAAGCCGGGTCATGTCCCGCTCCTGCATACCCAGCACGCCCATGCCGATATCCAGCAGTTCCTTTTCGGTCGCCTGGATCAGTTCATCACGCGGATAGGTTTCCAGAATATTGAGCAGCGCCTTGTAGGCATGTGAACCGTGCTCCAGGCCGGAGCCATCGATGATGCGTCTGAGCTTGGCACCGATCAGTGGTATCTGCATGGCGCTGGTGTTGTAGATGCTGGAGGCATAGAGACCGATAAAGCGATCTTCCCCAACCACATTGCCCTTCTCGTCAAAACGCTTGACGCCGATGTAATCGATATAGGCGGGTCTGTGTACCCGGGATTTATGGTTGGTCTTGGTCAGTACCAGAATATCCTTGCTCAGCGCCGCTTCACGGGCGGTGGCGGTCAGGCTGCTGAATTTGAGGGTGTCGCCCTTCTGTACATGACGCATCAAGCCCAGGCTGGTGTCTTGCTCGGGCACCAGCTCGTAGTCACCTTCGATAGCGGAAATATGGTAACGGCGGTAGCCCATCAGGGTAAAGTTGTGGTCGGCTACCCAGCTCAGAAAGGACAGGGTTTCTTTCAGATGTTCCGGCTTGGCACCCTTGGCCTGTATGGGCAGTTCCTTGATGATGTCACCGAAGCGTTCCACCATCGGCTGCCAGTCGCCAACCATCAGCGACACCTCTTCCACCACCGACAGCAACTCGTCACGCAATTGATCACGGGTCTTCGCCTGGGGCTGCCTGTCGATCTCGATCAGAAAGGCGGTTTCGACCCGATTCTGTTTTTTCTGTTCGCTGCTCGACAATATCTGTTGCAGTTTACCCTGCTCGTCGCGCACCAGATGCATCGGCTGGTGCAGCATCAGGTGTGAAGTAATGCCCTGCCGGGTCAGCACCATGCGGATGGAGTCCACCAGAAAAGGCGCATCCTTGATGATCAGTTCGACGATGGTGTGGGGGGACTGCCAGCCGTGGCGGGATAACTCGGGATTGTAGACGCGAACATAGGGCGTTTGTTCGGCGCGGGTTTCAAAAGAACTCCACAGGCTGACGGCAGCACCATATAGATCGCTATCGTTACGATGATTCAGATCATCATGAGTCATACCGCTATAGAGCTTGCTGACGAAGGTATTTACCAGGGGCGCGGTATTGTCGGAAAATTTGTCGTCTACCAGTTGATTCACATTTTCAAGTAAAACGGGCGTTGCTGCGTCTTTAAATATCATGGCGTCGTGTTCCTCGGATACAGGCAATGACCATGGGGGAAGTGGAGTCCCAGCGGGACAAAAACAGTGTAAGCCCGCGCTATTTTGAATGCGAGCACAGCAGAGGAAAAAGGTCTCAAAGTATCGACTCGATCACGAGTGTGCAGAATATACACAAAGTATAAAAAACCTTTCACCAAAGAATACTCTGAAAGTAAATGAATTATTTCTTGGTGATATGGATACTTATTATGAGCAATCTGGCGGGATGGTGGCGGAATAGTTATTCATATTAAACGAAAAGCATGAAAACGATGAAATAGTAAAAAAGCAGATTATGCTGCCTAACACAACAAAAGAAGGGAGCGCTCAGGCGCGGCAAGGTAGAGGACGCCATATCCCTGCTCTGCATGGATATGCGTTTGTTATCAGGACAGGCGGCTGAGTCGATGCAGCTGACGCTGCTCGGTCAACTCGATTTCAAAGCGGCCGTTCAGGCCGTCGTGGCCAACAAAGGCGCGAAAGTGATGCAGGGGCATCTGCAGTCGCAGTCCCTGCTCTGTGATGACCGACAGGGCCGCGGTACGGCCCTGATAGTACTGCAGCAGCTGCGCCTTAGAAATCACCAGACGAAAACGCAGCCGCTGCATCAGGCCAGTGCCTTACTGATCTTTTCAAACAGATCCCGCGACAGCGCCGGCAATGCCATCAACTGCTGCAGCCGCGCCTTGATCAAGGCCTGGCGAGCATCATCCAGCCGGGAAAACTGGATAAGCGGCGTCACCAGCCGTGACGCCACCTGGGGATTGCTGTCGTTGAGTTGCTCCAGCACCGATACCAGCAAGTCATAACCGGCGCCATCGAGACGATGGAACTGCAGCGGGTTGGCCGAAATAAAGGCACCAATCAAGGCCCGTACCCGGTTGGGGTTGTTCAGACTGAAGGTCGGATGACTCATCAGTTGCCGTACCCGGGCCAGGGTGCCCTCGCCCGGCGCCGTGGCCTGCAGTCGGAACCAGTTGTCGAGCACCAGACCGTCCTGACGCCATTTGGCTTCGAAGTCGGTCAGCATGGACTCGGCCTCATCCGCCTCGGCCCGTACCGCCGCCTTCATGGCCGCCAGGGTGTCGGTCATGTTGTCGGCATCCTGATACTGCTGTTGCACCTTCGCCGCATCGCCAGCCAGGGCAAGGTAACCCAGAGCCACATTTTTCATCGCCCGTCGCGCTATATCCTGGTGATCGATGCGGTATTCGGGGGTCAGGTTCTGCTCATAGGCCTGCTGCCACAGGGGCCGCAGGGCCTCGGCAAGCTCCGCATGCAGCTGCTGATGTACCCGACCCAGCAAGGCGATATCGACCTGTTCGAACAGCTCCAGCAGGCTGCCCAGATCCGGCAGCGTCAGCATTTGTGCCTGCAGGGCCCGATCCAGGGCGACATCTTCCAGGGTGGTACGGAACACGTCTATCAGGGTGCGCGGCACCAGGGCGACGTCACCGCGCTGCAGGCGAGACAGGTTGTCCACTACCGCCTTGTTGATCAGCATCTGCACCGCGTCCCAACGCACAAACTCGTCGATGCTGCTCTTGGCCAGCAGGGTCAGCTGTTCGTCACTGTAGGGATAGTCCAGCTTGACCGGGGCGGAAAAACCCTGCAACAGTGCCGGTGTCGGCCGGGAGGGTATCTGCTCGAACACAAACTGCTGCTCGTCTTCCAGCACATCCAGTACCGGGCCGACTGTGTCGCCGTTGACCCGCAGCGCCAGCGGCTCGCCCTCATCGGTATAGAGCGCCAGACTGAGCGGAATGTGCAGCGGCAGCTTGCCCGGTTGCTCCCGGGTCGACGGGGTATGCTGCCGCACCGTCAGGGTATAGCGCTGTTGCTCGGCATCGAAGTCGTCGGTCACGGTCAGCACCGGGGTGCCGGCCTGGCTGTACCAACGTTTGAAACGGCTCAGATCCCGGCCGCTGGCTTCGCTCATCGCCGCCACAAAGTCGTCACAGGTGGCGGCCTGGCCGTCGTGGCGTTGCAGATACAGCGCCAGCCCGCGCTGAAACGCCTGCTCGCCGAGCAGGGTATGCAGCATGCGAATGACTTCCGAACCCTTCTCGTACACGGTCAGGGTATAGAAATTGTTCATCTCGATCACCGCATCCGGGCGAATGGGATGCGCCATGGGACCGGCATCTTCCGCAAACTGGGGGCCGCGCATGATACGTACATTCTGAATGCGATTCACGGTACGCGAGCCCAGATCGGACGAAAACTCCTGATCCCGGAACACGGTCAGCCCTTCTTTCAGCGACAGCTGAAACCAGTCGCGGCAGGTCACTCTATTACCGGTCCAGTTATGGAAATATTCGTGACCGATCACCCGTTCGACATCCAGATAATCGTTGTCGGTGGCGGTATTGGCATCGGCCAGCACAAACTTGGCGTTGAAGACGTTGAGGCCCTTGTTTTCCATGGCCCCCATATTGAAGAAGTCCACCGCCACTATCATGTAGATATCGAGATCGTATTCCAGCTGGCAGCGCTGCTCGTCCCAGGCCATGGAGGCCTTGAGGCTGTCCATGGCGTGCCCGGCCCGGTGCAGATTGCCCTTGTCGACAAAGATCTCCAGCGCCACGTCCCGCCCGCTCATGGTGGTGTAGCTGTCACGCAACACATCGAAGTCGCCCGCCACCAGAGCAAAGAGGTAAGCCGGCTTGGGGAAGGGATCCTGCCACTGCACCCAGTGACGGCCGTCATCGAGTTGTCCCTGACTGACACGATTGCCATTCGACAGCAAATAGGGATAGGCGGCTGCATCGGCGGTGATCCGGGTGCTGAAGCGCGCCAGCACATCGGGCCTGTCCAGATAATAGGTGATGCGTCTGAACCCTTGCGCTTCACACTGGGTACAGAACGCCGATCCCGACTTGTAGAGCCCTTCCAGCGCGGTGTTGGCAGCCGGGTTGAGTCGGGTCCTGATGGTCAGCACGAATTCTTCCGGTAGCTGAGACAGGATAAGTCCGTTCTCGGTCTGCTGGTATTGCGCAATGTCCACTCCGTTGACGGCCACCTGTAGCAATTCAAGCTGCTCGCCGTCCAGTATCAGCGGTTCGTCATGTTCACCATTGCGGCGCACCCGGCTGATGGCCACCACCTCGGTGGCACTGTCGTGCAGCTGAATGTCCAGATCCAGGGTATCAATCCAGTAATGCGGTGGCTGATAATCTTCGCGATATTGCACTTGCGGTTTTGTTTGGGTCATAGCGGAGATCTCGTCAAGGTCGTCGGAGGGGGCTTTAATGAGAAAGCCCGGATCCGGTCAAACCGGATCCGGGCTGGGGTTTAGCCAAGCAGTCGGGCCAAATCGGCAGTAATGCGTGCCGCTTCTTTCAGATAGCCGTCATCCGGCTCAAAATCGCTGGGGATGTTATCAAGGGAGTCAACCGGATCCAGCCCGGCCCGCCGTAATCGGTCGTTAAGACGCGCCAGAGACTTGGCATCCTGCTCTTCCATCTCGGTTTTGCGCTCGGCAAGATTGAGTGAAACCGAGTCCTTGTCTTTAAGCTTCTTGTATTCCTTGATGTCTTCAAAGACATACACAAACTCGGGATCCTGCTCGATTCTCGCCTGATGGCGTTGACGAAGCTGACCCAGCAGTGGCGTCAGATCCCGAATACGCTTGAAGTCGAGGCTGGCAATCTGATCCCAGGGCAGTGCGTTTTTCTCCAGGCTTTCACCGGTTTCATCGGCCACTATGGGCGTCGGGAACGGGATATCCGGTTGCACGCCCTTGTTCTGGGTACTGCCACCGTTGATACGATAAAATTTGGCGATGGTGAACTGCACAAAACCCATGGGATTTTCATAGAGATCGTAAATACGCGACAGGCTGCGATGCTGCTGTACCGTGCCTTTGCCAAAGGTGTTTTCACCCAGGATCACCGCCCGGCCATAGTCTTTCATGGCGGCGGCAAAAATCTCGGAAGCCGATGCAGAATAACGATCAACCAGCACCGTCATCGGCCCCTCGTAGGCCAGGGTATCGTCCTCGTCGCCATTCACCGAAATCCGGCCCAGGCCATCGCGGATCTGCACCACGGGACCGCTGTCGATAAAGAGACCGGTCAGGGCCGAGGCCTCGGTCAGGGCACCACCCCCATTGCCGCGCAAGTCGATGACCAGCCCCTGAATGCCCTGGGTTTTCAGCTTGTTGATTTCCTCGATCACATCGGCGCTGAGATTGACGTAGAAGCTTGGAATTTCGATCACACCGATGTTTTCACCGTCAATCTGCAATACCTTGCCGCTGGCGGCCCTGTCTTCCAGTCGAACGGTGTCACGGGTCAGCTCGATAACTTTTGGCGTCGCCGTCACCGCCTTGCCACGCTGAATCTGTAACCAGACCCGGGTGCCTTTACGGCCCTTGATCAGGTCAACCACTTCATCCAGCCGCCAGCCGATCACGTCGGTCACCTTGTCCGCACTCTGCCCCACCCCGATAATACGATCTTCGGGCTGCAGCTCACCGGACTTGGCGGCAGGACCGCCCGGTACCAGGGAGCGGATCACCGTATAGTCGTCTTCGGCCTGCAGTACGGCACCGATGCCTTCGAGCGACAGGTTCATTTCGGTCTCGAAACGTTCGGCATTGCGGGGGCTGAGATAACTGGTGTGCGGCTCTATGGCCCGGGCAAAGGCATTGGCAAAGCTCTGGAAGGCATCTTCACTTTCACTCTGGGCCAGGCGCTTGATGGCGTTGTTGTAACGCTTGCCCAGGGTATCGCGGATCTCGTCCCAGTCCTTGTCGGCCAGCGCCAGACTCAGGGCGTCGTATTTGACCCGCTGAGACCAGAGCCGGTCGAGCTCCTGTTTGTCTTTGGGCCAGTCGGCCTTGCGACGATCGAACTGATACTGCTCCTGACCGTCGAAGGTCATGGGCGTATCCAGCAACGACAGGGCATACACCAGACGCTGATAACGTTGCTGCAGGCTGTCGTTATACATATCGAAGGCAATGTCGAGCCGGCCGGCTCTCAGCGCATCATCGAACTCGTCACGATAGCGCTCGAAGCGGGCGATATCGGCCTGAGTAAAGATGTTTTTGCTGTAATCCAGACTTTCGATAAAGCGATCGAAGATCGCTTCCGAGAAGGCATTATCAAGCTGAAACTGACGATAATGAGAACGGGTGAACAGCGCGGTAACCCGCTTGCTGGCAGCCGCATGCTGACTTTCCGGTGCCAATACAGGAATGGCGGAGGCATCGATGGCCGGCGGTACCGCCCAGGCGATTCCCGCCGCCATGATACCGGCAGCTACCAGAGACAAACGAATTCCGTTACTGATCAAACCCTACTCCTTAAAGAATAAGATGCTCAAACTTGACGCGCATGGACATGCCGGTTTTAAGTTCCACCTGAACGTCATCGCGAGTCACTTCTTTAATGGTAGCGGGAACCGGTGACTTGCCCAGCAATACTTTGACATTCTGCTCCACGGTCAGGGCCGCCGGATCCACCTTGCGAGGCTTGGGCCGGGGCTTTTTGGCGGCCGGCTTGTCCTTGCGCGGACCAAACACCTTTTCCTTGCTTTCCTTGAGCGCGCCCCTGGCATGATCGACATGCTCCTGAGTCAGCTCACCACAAGGTTCACCGTCCAGGTCTACCCGGCTCTGGCCGGCCTTGAGGCCGTGCAGGTAGCGCCAGCTGGAGGTGTACTGACGCAACGCCGTGCGCAGCAGGGTCTTGGATACCTTGGGATCCTCCGCCAGACGGCCGGCAAGATCCTGAAAAATACCAATTTTCAGCGGCTTGGCTTCGCCGGTCGCTACGAAGCACTGGGGGAAGCATTCGGCCAGGTAGGCGATGACTTCTTTACTGTTTTTCAATTTTTCCGAGTTTTCCATGAAATACCTTGGTGTAAGACCTGAGGGCGCAGCGCCCATTGAAACATTCATATTATAAAGCGCACACAGACAAACGCGACCCCGGCGTTACAGCAGGGGTAACACGGCGGCTACCCAGTGTCGCAAACCGGCTTCATCTTCTTCATCAAAACGCCCGAACGAGGGGCTGTCGATATCCAGCACGCCCCACACCTCATCGCCCTGGCCCAGCGGTAGCACGATCTCGGCGTTGCTGGCACCATCACAGGCGATATGGCCGGAAAATTCATGTACATTGGCAATCCGCTGCACCTGGCCGGTGGCCGCGGCGGTACCACAGACCCCCTTGCCTACCGGGATCCGAATGCAAGCCGGTTTGCCCTGAAAAGGCCCCAGCACCAGGGTGTCCTGTTCGCGCAGATAAAAACCCACCCAGTTGATGTCTTCCAGTGCCAGATTAAGCAGGGCAGACAGGTTGGCGAGCTTGGCAATACGATTGGGCTCACCGTCACACAGGGCAAGTGCCTGCGCGGTGAGGCTTTGGTAAAATGCAGACTTTTCAGACATAAACTATAGAGCGCCGTTAATTTTTGCTTAACTTACCTGCCCTTTTCCCAAATGAAAACCCGATGATGGTGATTGATGGATAAAAAAACGCTGAATGCCTCGCTTTTGCAGTGGCCGAACATCATTCGGATGATGCAGCGCCATCGCTCCCTGCTGATTTATGCTCATCTGTTCGCCCTGTGCGGCACCCTGCTGGCGGTGCCTGTGCCCCTGCTGATGCCGCTGCTGGTCGATGAAGTACTGCTGGACAGCCCGGGTCGTCTGCTGAGCGGACTGGACGGGCTGCTCCCCACGGCCTGGCAGACAGGAGTCGGCTATATTCTGGCGGTACTGGTCATCACTCTGCTGCTGCGCAGCCTGTCGCTGGTGTTCAACATCATTCAGGGCCGTCAGTTTGCCCGGGTGGCCAAGCACCTGACCTTTCAGATCCGTCGACGCCTGGCTCGCCAGTTGACCAGAACCCCCTTGCGCGCCTTCGAGTCCATCGGGGCCGGCAGCGTCAGCTCACATTTTGTCACCGATGTGGAAACCCTGGACAAATTCTTGGGTGAAACCCTGAGTCGCTTGCTGATCAGCATATTGAGCGTGGTCGGCACGGCCGTGGTGTTGCTGCTGCTCAACTGGCAGCTGGGGCTCTTTATTCTGCTGCTGAACCCTGTAGTGGTGTATTTTTCCAGCAGGCTGGGGGCCAGGGTCAAGCACCTGAAACGCGACGAGAACAGCGCCTTCGAGGTGTTCCAGCAGGCGCTGGTAGAAACCCTGGACGGCATTCACGAAATTCGGGCCGCCAACCGGGAACGTCACTATATGCTGCGGGTAATCGACCGGGCCCGCGGGGTGCGTGATACCGCCATCGACTACGCCTGGAAGAGCGAGGCGGCCGGGCGCGCCAGTTTTCTGCTGTTTCTGTCCGGGGTCGAGCTGTTTCGGGCGGTCGGCATGATAATGGTGCTCTATACCGATTTGACCGTGGGTCAGATCTTCGCGGTGTTCAGCTATCTGTGGTTCATGATGGGGCCGGTGCAGGACCTGCTCAACATGCAGTACTCCTTTTATGCCGCCACCGCCGCGCTCAAGCGCATCAACCGCATGCTGGCCCTGGGGGGAGAGCCAGAGCGTCCGGGCCGAGTCGATCCCTTCGAGGGAGCCACTACCCTGCCTATTTCGGTGACGGGGCTCAGTTTTTCCTACAATGGCGAGCGCAAGGTGCTGGATAATATCAGCCTGCAGATCCGGGCCGGAGAAAAGGTGGCGCTGGTCGGCGCCAGCGGCGGTGGCAAGTCCACCTTTATTCAGCTGCTGCTGGGGCTGTACCCGGCGGATGCCGGAGATATCTGCTTTGGCGGAGTCAACAGCCAGGACATCGGCTTTCCGACCATTCGTGAACATGTAGCCACGGTATTGCAGCAGCCGATACTGTTCAACGATACGGTACGGTCAAATCTGAGCCTGGGTGATGTCCATGACGACGAGGCGCTGTGGCAGGCCTTGCGGGTGGCACAACTGGACCAGGTGATTGCGGACATGGAGCAGGGACTGGATACCCAGGTGGGTCGACGGGGCGTCAAGCTGTCGGGGGGGCAGCAGCAAAGGCTGGCCATTGCCCGCATGGTGCTGAAAAATCCGGCCATCGTGATCCTGGATGAAGCCACCTCGGCGTTGGACACCGAAACCGAACAAAAGCTGCATCAGGCGCTGGCCGGCTTTTTGCGGGGCAGAACCACCCTGATAGTGGCGCACCGCTTGAGCTCGGTGCGCCAGGCGGACAGGGTGCTGGTATTCGAAGACGGCAAAATCAGCCAGTCGGGCACCCATCACGAGCTGCTGGAGCAGCCCGGCTTATACCGCACCCTGTATTATTAATGTGAGGGGTGAGGCGTGCGGGAGGCAACTCAGGCCACCGACTGGATATCCTCGCCTTTTTCGGTAGAGTCGTCGCTGCCGGACGGCTCAGCCCCATGCTTGTCAGCCGCCTTGTCGGATTTTTTTGCCGGTTTCTTCTTGGGCCCGCTCAACTGATCCTGATGCTGCGCCAGGTAAAGGGCCAATGCCTCCCGATCGGCTTCATTCAGGCTGACCGGGGCATCGGCCAGCAGCTCATCGAGGTGCTCGGCCAGGTCGAGCAGGCGATCGTAGGCATCTGCGTCTTTTTTATTGGTAAACGTCATTTTCTCGATTCCG
>JBFGZI010000010.1:0-19806 GCA_041586855.1 Oceanisphaera sp.
GATAGTGGCCAGCTTTCTGACCAAGGATCTGCATATCGACTGGCGGCGGGGCGAAGCCTGGTTCATGTCGTGCTTAATCGACGGTGAGCTGGCGGCCAATAACGGCGGCTGGCAATGGGCCGCCGGCACTGGCGCCGATGCGGCGCCCTATTTTCGGGTCTTCAACCCCACTACCCAGGGGGAGCGTTTCGATGCGGATGGCGACTTCATTCGTCGCTGGCTGCCGGAGCTGGCCGGGGTGCCGGCCAGGCACATTCATAGCCCCCACGACTGGCTGGATAATCACAATCCGGGGCACGGCTATCCCAAACCCATAGTGGATCATAAGCGCGCCCGGCTGCATGCCATTGCCATGTTCGACGCCCTCAAAGACCGGGAGGCGGTATGAGCCCGGCGCTGACGATGTTTTGTCGCGAATATCAGCGGCTGTCGGCGACGAACCTG
Organism: Oceanisphaera sp.; assembly: GCA_041586855.1. Taxonomy (GTDB): domain Bacteria; phylum Pseudomonadota; class Gammaproteobacteria; order Enterobacterales; family Aeromonadaceae; genus Oceanimonas. The sequence continues at coordinate 445 of JBFGZI010000010.1, forward strand.
CAGGTGCTGCGCGACATCTATGCCCCCGACATCAGCTTTAGCGATCCAGCCCATCATATTCAGGGTATAGCGGCATTGCTGTCGTATTTCGAAGGCCTTTTTAGCCAGGTAACCAGCTGTCGCTTCGACATAGAACAGGTGATGGAGCAGGGCGACGAAGCCTTTGTGCGCTGGCAGATGTTTTTTTGCCATCCGCGCCTGAATGGCGGCAAGGAAGTACAGGTTCCCGGCATCAGCCATCTGCGTTTCGCCGAGCAGGTGTATGAGCACACAGACTATTTCGATATGGGTGCCATGCTGTATGAGCAGTTACCGCTGCTGGGTGGCGTTATCCGGGCATTGAAACGGAGGCTTGACCAATGAAACGGGTACTGATTACCGGAGCCAACTCGGGCATAGGGCTGCAACTGGCCCGGGATTACCACCGCGATGGCTGGCAGCTGGTGGCCTGTGGCCGCAACCGGGAAAAGCTGGAGCAGGCGCTGGCAGGCATCGACTGTGAACTGTGCGTGTTCGATATGCTGCAGCCCGAGCCGATGCAGCAGGCGGTGAGCGGGCTGGCGCCGCTGGATCTGGTGATCCTCAACGCGGGCAATTGCGAATATATCGACGATGCCAGCCAGTTTGATGCCGAGTTATTCGCCCGGGTAGTCAACGCCAACCTGATCGGCACCGCCAACTGCCTGGCGGCAATGATACCGAGGATAAAGCGGGGTGGCCGTGTGGCGGTGGTCAGTTCCTCGGTGACCTTTCTGCCGCTGACCCGCGCCGAGGCCTATGGCGCCTCCAAGGCCGGGCTGGATTATCTTACTCGTACCCTTGCTATCGATCTGGCGCCGCATCATATCGAGGTCAGCCTGATCCGCCCCGGTTTCGTCGACACACCGCTGACCCGCAAAAACGACTTTCCCATGCCCGGCCGGGTGTCACCGGAGCAGGCCAGCGCGGCCATTCGCAAGGGGCTCGCCAAAGGCAAGTCCGAGATCAGTTTTCCCTTTGGCTTTATCACGGTATTGCGTCTGCTCTCCTGGTTGCCACACCGGCTCTGGGCCTGGCTGGCGAAGCGCACGGTAAGGAGTGAGTCATGAGTCGAATTGCCGTGATTGGCAGTGGTATCTCCGGCCTGACCAGCGCCTGGCTGTTGAGCGGGCAGCACGAAGTCAGCCTGTTCGAGGCCAACGATTATCTCGGTGGCCATACCGCCACCGTCGATGTGAACCTGGGCGGACAAACCCATGCGGTAGACACCGGCTTCATCGTGTTCAACGACAGAACCTACCCGAATTTTCAGCGGCTGCTGGCCCGTATCGGCATCAAGGCTCAGGCCACCGAGATGAGCTTTAGCGTGCATCAGACCCGGACCGGGCTTGAATACAACGGTCATACCCTGGGCTCCCTGTTTGCCCAGCGAGCCAACCTGTGGCGACCGCGCTTCTACGGCTTTCTCTCCGAAATAGTGCGCTTCAACCTCTTGTGCAAAAAAATCCTCAAGGCTGGTAGGTTGAACGACACCGAGACCCTGGGGGCTTTTCTGGCGCGCTACGGCTTCTCCGACTTCTTTGCCGGCCATTACATACTGCCGATGGTGGCTGCCATCTGGTCCTCGTCGCTGGCCGACAGCCGGGATGTTCCACTGGCCTTCTTTCTGCGCTTTTTCAATCATCACGGCCTGCTCAATCTGGTGGACAGACCTCAGTGGTATGTGGTGCAAGGTGGCTCGCGCAGCTATATTCCGGCGCTGACCGCTCGGCTCAGGGATATTCGGCTCAACACGCCTGTGTTGTCTGTTCACCGTCATCCGACCGGGTTGAGCATCGAAACTGCCACAGGCGTCGAGCAGTTTGACGAGCTGATCTTCGCCTGTCATTCGGATCAGGCGCTGCGCCTGCTGGCCGATGCCTCCGAGGCCGAGCGGCAGGTGCTGGGCGGGCTTCAGTATCGCGATAACGAGGTGGTGTTGCATACCGACACCCGTTTGCTGCCGCGCGAGCCCCGGGCCTGGGCCAGCTGGAACTACTGGCTGGACGGGGGAGAAGACGCCTTGCCGGCGGTGACCTACAACATGAACATACTGCAGGGGCTGGACGCGCAAGAGACCTTTTGTGTCACCCTCAATCGCAGCCATGCTATCGATCCGGACAAGATACTGCGTTGTTTTACCTACGCCCATCCGGTGTATAACCGCGACGCCATCAATGCTCAGCAACGACGCGGCGAGATTTGCGGCCGGCAGCATACCCATTTCTGTGGCGCTTACTGGTACAACGGCTTTCATGAAGATGGTGTCAGGAGTGCGCTCGATGTCTGTGCCCGCTTCGGGGTGACCCTATGACGTCGCACAGTGCCATCTATCGAGGCCAGGTTCGCCACCGACGCTATGCCCCCCGCGAGCATCGCTTCAGCTACGGCCTCTATATGCTGGCGCTGGATCTGGACGAGCTGGAACAATTGGCCGCCCGAAGCCGATTATTCGCCTGCGAGCGCTTTGCTCCCTTGAGTTTTCGCCGCCGGGATTATCTGGGCGATCCGGCGTTGCCGCTGAAAACGGCGGTACTGAAGGAAGTCGAGCGGTTGGGTGGCGACACCGGCGAGCTGGACCGGGTGCTGATGCTGGGTCAGGTGCGCTGCTTTGGCTTGTATTTCAGCCCGATTAACGTGTTTTTTTGTTATCAGGATGAGCAGGCCCGTTATGCGCTGATGGAGGTACATAACACCCCGTGGAATGAGCGTCATTGTTATTTAGTGGACCTTGAACAGGCCACCCCGACGGATAAAGCGTTTCATGTTTCTCCCTTCATGGGTATGAAGATGCAGTACCACTGGCGGATTACACCACCGGCACAGCGTGCGCTGGTACACATCGAAAACCGGGATCCGGCGCTGCTGTTTGACGCTACTTTGAGCCTGCAACGGCACCCCTTTGACCGGACCGTGCTGAAAGCGGCGCTGCTGCAATGGCCGATGATGACCCTGACCATAGTGCGTGGCATCTACTGGCAGGCGATACGGCTGTTTTTGAAACGCATGCCCTACCATTCACATTCTTGAAGGAAGCCGAGATGGAAACGACATTCAACAGGTCGGAACCCAGGCTGCTGGAACGCTGGACGCGCCGTCTGGCCTTTTCCCTGCTGGCCGGGCTGAAAGACGCGGGGCTGACCATAGAAGAAGGCCAGGAAACCTTTCAATTTGGTGACCGGGAGGCTCCATTGCAGGCCCGGATAAGGGTACTTGAGCCCAGCGCCTATCGGCGACTGATGCTCGGCGGCAGCATAGGAGCGGCCGAAGCCTGGGTAGATGGCTGCTGGCACAGCCCGGATCTGACGGCGGTGGTGCAATTGTTTGCCCGCAATACCCCGGTGCTAGACCGTCTGGAGCGGCGCCTGGGTTGGTTGACCTCTCCCTGGCACAAGCTTAAACATCGTTTCAATCGCAATTCGCGTAACGGCAGCAGAGCCAATATCGCCGCCCATTACGATCTGGGTAATGACATGTATCGGCTGTTTCTGGATCCCCTGATGCAGTATTCCTCGGCGGTGTTTCCCACCAGGGGGGCCAGCCTGGAAGTGGCGCAGGAGCATAAGCTCAGGCTGATTTGCGACCGGCTCGAGCTCAAGCCCGATGACCACCTGCTGGAAATCGGCACCGGCTGGGGAGGGTTGGCCTGTTTTGCCGCCCGTCATTACGGTTGCCGGGTGACCACGACGACATTGTCTGCCGAACAGCTGAAACATGCCCGCGAACGGGTCGAGAAGGAAGGGTTGGACGACCGGGTGACGCTGCTGCTGGAGGATTATCGCGATCTGCGCGGTCAATACGACAAGCTGGTGTCGGTGGAGATGATTGAGGCGGTGGGACATGAATACCTGCCAACCTACTTCGAGTCCCTCAACCGGCTGCTCAAGCCCGAAGGCAAGCTGCTGATCCAGGCCATTACCATGACCGATCAGCGTTATGAACCCTACCGCAAGGGTGTGGACTTTATTCAGCGTTATATCTTCCCCGGCGGTTGCCTGCCCTCGGTGAGTGAAATGTGCCGGCACCTGAAAGAGCAGACCGACATGACCCTGACCCGGCTGCAGGATTACGGCCAGCATTATGCCGAGACCCTGAAAATCTGGGCCGAGCGTTTTCATCAATTGGAACCTGCGCTGAAACGTCTGGGCTACAGTCAGGATTTTCATCGGCTGTGGGCTTTTTATTTTGCCTACTGCGAGGGTGGCTTTCGCGAGGGCACCATAGGCCTGGTGCACTTCGAGGCGGCAAAACCGGGAGCACGCAGATGTCTAAATGGCAATGGACTCAACTGCTAGCCTTTGAAGGTTTCTGGTTGCTGGCGGTGGCCGGACAAAACAGCTGGAGCCTGCTGACCGCACTCTTGCTGGGGGTACACTTCATGTTTACCCCCAGTCGCAGGGCCGATATTCGGGTGCTGTGGCTGGCGTTACTGGGGATGACGGTCGACGTGCTCCTGACCCTGGTGGGGGTGTTTGCTTTCGATCACTGGCCGCTGTGGCTGGGGTTGCTGTGGGTCGGTTTCGTGCTGACTCTGGGTCATAGCCTGCGCTGGATGAGACGATTCTCTCTCTGGCTGTTGATGATAACCGGCGCACTGGCCGGAACGGCTTCCTATCTGGCCGGCTGGCAACTGGGGGCGGTGAGCCTGCCGCTGGGGTTCTGGCCGAGCGTATTAATACTGGCAACCTTGTGGTCGGTTCTGTTACCCATGCTGGTACGACTGGATCGGCGTTTGCGGAGGGAGGCATGATGAAAAAAGTTCTGTGGCTACTGTGGTTGTTGGCCATGCCACTATCATTGCCATTGCAGGCCCACCCGACAGCAGATTTGAGACTGGTCGGCGAGGGCAGCATGCGCTGGTTGTTCTGGGATCTGTATCAGGCTCGTTTCTACAGTGCCGACGGTCAATATAGAGCCAACGGCTTCCCTCAGGCGCTGGCATTGCGTTATCAGCGGGATATCGGCAAGGAGGACTTGCTCGACGCCACCGTGACCGAGTGGCAACGTCTCGGTATCGATTGGAAGCCTCAATGGCGGAGAGAACTCAGTGCCATCTGGCCTTCTGTCCGTAAAGGAGATGAGCTGGTACTGAGGGTGGAAGAAGGGGGGATCAGCCGCTTTTACTTCAACTGGAAATCGCTGGGTGAAGTGTCCGATCCCGCCTTTGGCCCCGCTTTTCTGGCGATTTGGTTGTCGCCCGACAGCCGGGAGCCGAGTTTGACCCGACAACTGAAAGGAAACTGAGATGCGCATTCTGTTATTGAGTCTTTCCCTTTGCGTGAGCCTGTTGCTGATGTCGTGCAGTAGCGACATCCGGGATTATGAGGATACCCAACCGGCCTTTGAGCTGGATCGTTTCTTCAATGGCGAGCTGGTGGCTCACGGCATGGTACAGGACAGAACAGGCAAGGTGCTGCGCCGCTTCAGGGTCGACATGATCGGCCGTTGGGACGGTAACCAGGGCACATTAGAAGAAGACTTCGTTTACGATGACGGTGAGCGGCAGCGCCGGGTATGGCACATAGAAAAAAGCGTCGATGGTCACTACAGCGGCACTGCTGCCGATGTGGTGGTACCGGCCAAAGGCCAGACCCGGGGATTCGCCCTGAACTGGCGTTACACCCTGGCGGTGCCGGTCGATGGCGAGATCTGGAATATCGACTTTAACGACTGGATGTATCTGCTCGATGAAAACCGGGTGCTCAACCGCGCCGAGATGACCCAGTGGGGCTTCAAGGTCGGCGAGGTGATCCTATGGATCGAGCGCAAGAATAGTGAGGAGTGAGGTTATTTCATACTTATACCAATTATATTAAACACTCGATCTGTTTGACTGTCATACCCATCCCGGACAAAGGGCCCGCACCACCGACTCGCTCAAGCACCTCCTTGTGACGCTCAGCACATGACGTCCCTGTCATGTGATGGTCGGTGGAGCAGATCCCTTTGCCCTCCTTGATGCACCGGCGTTGCCTGTTAGCACTGCCTGCGGATAACTCGGTGTTCCAGAAGAGGCAACAGAGAACGGCTCCCACGACCATCACATGCCAGGGCCGGAAAATGCTCCTGCCGTTCCGGCATTCCCGCCCTCCTTGGCGGTCAGACGGCATTTCCGAGCCCCCATGGGGCGAGCTTGTCTCGCCGTGACGAACGGTTGCAGCCTGACCGAACATCCAGTGAATGTTCGCAGTAGGCTGCAACGGTGAGTGTCATTTATCAGTGGCGAGTCGAGGGAGGTGGATGTGTTGCCTCTGGTCTGGGGCCCCAATATGACCAGATCATTACTGGGATTGGTATTACAAAATGGCTTGCCGAGTACAGAGGCTGTAGGGCTGCCACTTCCGACCCGCTTCGGGCACATCCCTGTGACGCTCAGCAAATGCCATCCCTGGCATTTGACGGTCGGCTGAGGCAATCCCTGCAGCCTCTTTAATGACTCCGGTGCTGTCTGTTGGAAGTGCCACCAGACGACTGCTCTGCTCGGGGAGGGCGAAGGGTGTCTGCTCAGCCGACCATCCGCGCCAGGGATGGCGCGGTTGAGCCCCCAGGGAGGGGTTCACGGCGTGTCGGCCGAGCAGTGCCCATCGGCCGGAGCTCTACTGTTATCGAAGTTAATTCACGAGACGTTAAAACTCCGGGCTGGAAATTTCGTCCAGCGACAGTGAAAAGCTGGGCACGAACACCTCGAGAAAATAGCGGATTTCGTCGTTCATGCGCGCTTCCAGCATAGTGGTGAGACGCTTCTTGGCCGCCGCAAACTCCCGGTTGCCGGCGCTGAGTTCTTCTTCACACTTCAGGTAGGCGCAGAGAATGTCCGCCGACTTCACCAGATGGCTGTACTCGTCTTGCTTGTGTCCGCAGAGCAGGGGGGCATAGGCCGCCTGCAGCTCGGCGGGCAGCATGCCGAGCAGGCTTTGTTCGGCGTTACGCTCGATATCCTTGTAGGCCCGGGCTATGTCTTCGTTGAAGTATTTGACCGGTGTGGGCAGGTCACCGGTCAGTACTTCGCTGGCATCGTGAAACAACGCCTGCATGGCCGCCTGCGCCGGATCCAGGGTGCCCTTGAAGAAGGTGTTGCTGATCACCGCCAGGGCATGGGCCACCATGGCCACCTGCAGGCTGTGCTCGGCGACGTTTTCCTGCTCTATGCTGCGCATCAGCGGCCAGCGCTGAATAAGCTTCATGCGGGCCATCTGGGCGAAGAAGTGACTGCGTTTCATGGGCATGCCTGTGTTGTTGAGGGGGATATCGTTATAATGGCATCAACCGACCCCAATGGAGAAGACTAGATGGACAAGCAAACCCAAACCGAGCTGGAAGCCGCCGCCTTTCGTACCCTGCTGGCGCATCTGGACAAGCGCAAGGATGTACAGAATATCGATTTGATGAACCTGGCCGGCTTCTGTCGCAATTGCCTGAGCAAGTGGTATCTGGCCGCAGCCGAAGAGCAGGGGCTGGAGATGAATTACGATCAGGCCCGGGAGCGGGTCTACGGCATGCCTTACGACGAGTGGAAGGCGAAATACCAGCAGGAAGCGACGCCCGAACAGAAGGCCGCCTTCGAGAAAAGCCACAAGCACGGCTGACGCCGGCGGGACTGGGGATTAGGGAATAGGGATTTGTGGTGTAACTTCCCCATTCCCCATTCCCCATTCCCCATTCCCCGCTCTTACTTGAACACTACCGTCTTGTTGCCGTAGACGAACACCTTCTCTTCCAGCACCAGATTGAGCGCCCGGCTCAGCACCGATTTTTCCACATCACGACCGGCCTTGGCCATGTCCTGGGCGGTGAAGGTGTGGCTCACGTGGGTCACGTCCTGCTCGATGATGGGGCCCTCGTCCAGATCGTCGGTCACGAAATGAGCGGTGGCGCCGATCATCTTCACACCGCGATCAAAGGCCTGACGATAGGGGCTGGCGCCGACGAAGGCGGGTAGAAAAGAGTGGTGAATATTGATCAGCCGCTGGCGATAACGGGTCACGAATTCGGGGCTGAGAATACGCATGTACTTGGCCAGCACTACATAGTCGGGCTGATAGCGGTCTATGATGCCCGCCAGCTGCCGCTCGTGTTCGGCCCGATTCATCCCTTCGTGTGACACTGTGTGATAGGGAATGTCGAACTTCTCGGTCAGTCCGGCCAGGGTGTCGTAGTTGCCGACGACCGCTTTGATGTCGATATTCATGGCCCCGGCGAAGCGCTTCATCAGAATATCGCCCAGGCAGTGGGCTTCCTTGGTGACCAGTATCACTACCCGTTTGCATCCGGCGGGCATCAGACGGCGCTGGCTGCCGGCGGGCAGCGCATAATCCAGATCGGCGAGCAGGGTATGATCGTTGAAATAGCCTTCCAGCTCGGTCCGCATGAAGAAATGACCGTTATCGTAGTCCACGAACTCGTCATTGCGCATGATATTGAGCTGGTGCTTGTAACAGATATTGGTGATCTTCGAAATCAGTCCCTTGGCATCGGGACAATGAGTCAGCAGTATTTTTCGTTCCATGATAACGGGTCTGTCAGCTAGTTAAGTGAAAGGTGACTCAGCGCCTGGCGCAGCACTGTTTGTATTTTTTACCGCTGTCGCAGGGGCAGGGCTGATTGGCACCGATTTTGGGCGGATTGAGCTGGCCGGAATGATACATCCAGCGGCCCTGTTCTTGTATAAAACGCGAACGTTCGTGCAGCGTCACCACCCGATTGTTTTCTCGGTATCGGACCTTGAATTCTACCGCGCCTTCCTCATCGGCGGGCGTGCCGCGGGCAAAGACGATGGTCAGATCAAGCCAGTCGGTGTCGCGTCCGGTTTGTGCCAGCTCATCGGTGGTCAGCGCTCCCCGGGTCTCCGGGTGCCAGCTTTGCAGCAGATAGTCGCCCAGACCCAGTACAAATGCACTGTAGCGGGAACGCATCAGGGCCAGGGGCGTCGGCGCCGGTGAAACATCCTGCAGATAGGGTTGGCAGCAGAGTTCGAAGGGCTGCTGACTGTGGCAATAGCAACGCATGGGGAGGGAAGTCCGGGATAAAAAGAAAAACAGTATGCCATGACCGCAGTAAGGTAAAAATAAAAAAACGGCTCCGAAGAGCCGTTTTTAACATCAGCAATCGAAAAGATGTTATTCGATGATTTCAACCTGAATGGTGGCCTGAGCCTTGGCATCTACACGACGGTCGCGCTGACGCTCGGCTTCGGTCACGCCTTCGGCCAGTTCACTGCCGTACCAGGCAGTCTGGATGTTCTGGGCGGCAACACCACGCTGAACCAGATAGTCTTTGGCGGCCAGAGCACGACGCTCGGACAGACGACGGTTGTATTCGGCGCTACCCAGACGGTCGGCATAACCGGCCAGTTCAACCTGGTGATCCGGGTTCTGCTGGGCGAAGCGGGCTACTTCATCCAGGGTGGCACGAGAGTCGCCAGACAAGTCGGACTTGTCGAAGGCGAAGTAGATGGAGCCATCGGCAGTGACGGTGCGGGTTTCATAGGTCACTTCGGGAGCCGGCTGAGGAGCCACCGGGGCCACCGGGGGCGGGGTAGCCACACCGCGGTTCGGATGCAGAACCAGCTCCAGCATGACGTTGTTGACGTCGGTTTCGAAACCGTTGTTGCCCAGATCACCCATGTCTTCGACACGACGATAGCGAGCCTGTACGTCAACCAGATCGGAAGCACGGTAGGTCAGACCCAGGCCGGCCAGCGGAGAAACACCTTCGTCACCGGCACCGGTGTCGGTATCCCAGCCCAGTGCACCCAGTTCACCGAACAGGGAGACGCGCTCACTCAGAGGCAGGCGGCCGATGGCAGACAGGTTCAGCGCCTTGGTGTCGGCATCTTCGCCAAAGTAGTTGAAGCCCAGCTCGGCACCGAAGTACTGGTTGAAGTTGTAACCGGTGAACAGGCTGACGGCCTCGGCATTCTTGTCGAGGGTGCTGTTGTTTCTGTCGATATCTTCATATTGGGCGTAACCGGCACCGGCACCCAGGTACCAGTCATTGGCCTGAACGTTGGCGGAAATACCGGCAGCTGCGAGAGCCATTGCAATCAGAGAAGGAGCCACTGTCTTTTTCATAATTGTCTTCCTCATTTTATTAGCTTTCGGCATAGGCCGAAATGGGTGTATCACCGCACATTGGAAGGCGGTGAAGTGCGGAAAGTCCTTTTATGTTTTTGTTGTTCAGGGTTAGATCCACACGAAACCAAATGATCCTGTACCAGTGTGTCCGCACGAATCCAGACTAGCGGTTTTTAAATGGGTCCACAAGATGTCCACTGACCTATGAGGCCAAACTTGTCGCAGCTGGTACTATGCCTAGATGCGGTTTGCACTGGCTTTTGCAAGGCAGTGCTGCAGTTTGCGGAAAGGTTGGCGTTATATAGCGTTGGGCGGTGCTATGTGAGTCTAAATTAGAATTATTTTCGGTAAAACAGGACCAGAGCATAACGAGTCTCTTTACTGGTGTTAAACTAATAAGACAGCGATACCAGTGGTTATCGGAATTCTTCGATAGGAGTAGCAATGTTATGAACCCAGATACCAGCCTGGTCGGAAAAAAAATCCGGCAAATCCGTGAGGCGATGGGGCTGAGCCGGCCAAAGTTTGCCGAGCTGCTTCAGGTCCCTCCCACCACTCTGAAAAACTACGAGCTGGGATACCGGGAAGTGGGTGGTGCTTTTCTGGTGGCCCTGGCGCAGCATCCCGAGCTGCACCGCTATACCCTCTGGTTGCTTTCTGACACCACCATAGAAAGTGTCGGTCAGGTGGGCCCGGAGCAGACCGCCGAGTAACATCAAGATAACGGCTATCCGCATCTTCATGTTCATGCAGCGCCTCCCGAATACATCTCCCTCCATACCGCGATGCTGATAATCTTTTCGCGGTATCGGCAATGATTGGCTCAGAGATATAATTTCTCCTTGTTGTGCCTAGAGGTTTTCCCATGTTTTACGGTGTTGATGTCGGTGGCAGCAAGATAGCCTTTGCTGTTTTTGATGAGCAGGGGCGCGAGTGTGAACGCCGGGTACACCCGACCCCAGAAGCCTCCTATGCTGCCTTTATGGCCTTGCTGACGGAGTGGGTGAACGCGGCCGATATCCGCTGGCAGACGACCGGCAGCATTGGCATCGGCTTTCCCGGTGTGCTGGACAGCCATGGCCTGATGCTGGCGCCCAATGTGCCGGCCATTCACGGCCGAGACCTGAAAGGCGATTTACAGCAGCAGCTGAAAAGACCGGTCTACGCCGACAATGACGCCAACTGTTTTCTGCTGTCGGAATATTATCAGGGGGCGGCGGCCGAGGCCGGGCTGGCCCTGGCGCTGACCCTGGGTACCGGGGTGGGCGGCGCCTTGTTGCACAGAGGGCAGCTGGTGAACAGTAGCCGCGGCGGCTGTGCCGAATTCGGTCATGGGGGGATCAACGCCACTTTGCTGGAACGCCACCCGGGGCTGCCCCTGTATCCCTGTGGATGCGGTCTGCGCGGTTGCCTGGAAACCTATGTCTCCGGCACCGGGCTGGCGCGGCTTTATCGCCATGTCGGCGGCGAGCCGCTGCCGGGTCTGGCCATCATCAGCGCCTGGCAACAGGGGGAACAAGCGGCCAGCGATTGCCTGTCGCTCTATCTGGATATTCTGGCGGCGGGGTTGGGGACCTTGATGATCCAGCTGGATCCGGATGTGGTGGTGCTGGGCGGCGGGCTCAGCGAGCATGCCTGGTTATATCGGGAGCTTAATACCCGGATACCCGAATACCTGATGAACAAGGTGGCGCCGGCGCCGGTGCAAGCACCGGTTTTTGGTGGCAGTGGCGGGGTGCGGGGTGCTGCATTATTGGCCAGGCGGGCGGTCTTGCCATTTAGCTGACCGGCTTATTTTGTTAGCATGCCTTTTTTGTACCCAAACGAAGGGAATATCATGTCCTCATATGAGACAGTAGAGCAAAAGGCCAGCTACGGTGTTGGTCGTCAAATCGGTGATCAGCTGGCCCAGCAATCGTTCGAAGGGCTGGAAGTGTCCGCCGTACAGCAGGGCCTGGCAGACGCCCTTGCCGGCGTAGATTTCGCCGTATCTCGCGAAGACATCAACGGTGCTTTCCAGGTGATCAGCCAGCGCATGCAAGAGCAGCAGGCTGCCCAGTCTTCCAAGGCCAAGGAAGAAGAAGCTGCTTTCTTCGCCGCCAACGGCGAGCGCGCGGAAGTACAGCAGACCGAATCCGGCCTGCAGTATGAAGTACTGACCCAGGGTGACGGCGCCAAGCCAGTCGCGACGGACACAGTGCGTGTGCATTACCACGGCACCTTTATCGACGGCTCCGTATTCGACAGCTCTGTCGTGCGTGGCGAACCGGCTCAGTTCCCGGTGAACGGCGTGATCAAAGGCTGGGTTGAAGCCCTGCAGCTAATGCCAGCTGGCTCCAAGTGGAAGCTGTATGTGCCCCACGATCTGGCCTATGGCGAACAGGGTGCCGGTTCCATTCCGCCGTGCTCTACTCTGGTGTTCGAGGTTGAACTGCTCGAAATCGCCTGATTCTGAAAAAACCGGCATCTGCCGGTTTTTTTATGCCCTTGAAAGAGGGTGAGGTGTGAAGAGTAAGGCGTGAGAGGGACATAACGACTCACGCCTTACTCCTCAGGTTTTTCGTTTTAAAGCCTGCTCTTATCTGGCAAAATTCTGGTTTACCCTTGGCTTAGTATGAAGAAAGGAAGAACAGCATGACAAATCCGGTTCGCATCGCGGTGGCTGGTTGTAACGGACGCATGGGCAAGGTATTGGTGGAATCCGTGACCCATACCGAGGGCGTCACCCTGACCGCCGCCATCGAGCATGCCGGCTCTACGGTACTGGGTGCCGATGTGGGTGAGCTGGCCAATGTAGGACGCCTGGGGGTGCAGGTTACCGACAATTTAACGGCGGTGATCGAACAGGTAGACGTGATCATCGACTTTACTCGCCCGGAGGCGACTCTGGCCAATATTGTCCTGGCCCGACAGCATGGCAAATGCTTGGTGATCGGTACCACAGGTTTCGATGAGGCACAAAAGGCAGAAATCCACGCCGCCGCCGCCGATACCGCCATGGTGATGGCCTCCAACTACAGCGTGGGTGTCAACCTGGTGTTCAAGCTGCTGGAACAGGCCGCCAAAGTCATGGGTGATTACACCGATATCGAAATTGTCGAAGCCCATCACAGACACAAGGTGGATGCCCCGTCGGGTACCGCGCTGAGCATGGGGGAGGTGATTGCCGACACTCTGGGCCGGGACCTGAAAGAATGTGCCGTTTATGGTCGTGAAGGCATTACCGGAGAGCGGGACCGCAACACTATCGGCTTTGCGACGGTTCGCGCCGGCGATATCGTCGGCGAACATACCGCCATGTTCGTGGACATAGGCGAACGGGTCGAGATCACCCACAAGGCGTCCAATCGTCTGACCTTCGCCAATGGCGCCGTGCGAGCCGCGGCCTGGATTGCCAACCAGCAACCTGGTCTGTATGACATGCAGCACGTGTTAAACCTGAAATAATTCATTTATGCGATGAACTCGGCTTTGCCTGCATATTTTGTCTCAAAAAATCGGGATTTCAAGCCGACTTTATCGCTTTAAATTATTTATATTTGGTTGATTGTTAAGGAGTTATTTGTTTATTTTTTGTTTTTGATGCTTTTAATTAATATTTCACCTCAACCATATATTTCTACGCTTATCTTCCTTCTTGTTTTCTTTTTATGCATTTTTTATAGGTTTTTATTTCATTTTTCACCGTTCTCAGACGGTATGAAAGGTTTTTAACGAAAAAGTTTGTCGAAAACGCCGCTTTTATATAAAATACGCAGAATTTGCCCAGTATTAGCCGGGATGCAGTAATATTTTTTTTGTCTGCACCTCGGGACAGCCAGGTAAATTGTTGATTTATAAGAATTAACTTGGAGGTTGTCTTGAATCACTCAGCGCTGCTTGTATTGGAAGACGGTTCTGTCTTCCGTGGTACAGCCATTGGTGCCGACGGTTGTTCCGTCGGTGAAGTGGTATTCAATACGTCGATGACGGGATACCAGGAAATCCTCACCGACCCGTCTTATTCCCGTCAAATCGTTACGCTTACTTATCCTCATATAGGCAATACCGGCACTAATGCTGAAGATGAAGAGTCCGACCGGGTGCATGCCCAGGGCCTGATCATTCGTGATCTCCCCATTGTCGCTTCTAACTTCCGCAACCAGCGCTCCCTGTCTGACTACCTCAAAGCCCATAACATAGTGGGTATTGCCGATATCGATACTCGCAAGCTGACCCGCATCCTGCGCGAAAAAGGCGCTCAGGCCGGTTGTATCATCGCCGGTGCGAATCTGGACGAGGCGGCGGCCCTGGCAGAAGCCAGGGCGTTCCCCGGTCTGAAAGGCATGGATCTGGCAAAGGAAGTCACTACCCGTGAAGCCTATGCCTGGACCGAAGGCAGCTGGACCCTGGGCGAAGGCCACAGCCAGCCTGCCGAGAACGAGCTGCCCTACCATGTGGTGGCCTACGACTACGGCGTCAAACGCAATATTCTGCGTATGCTGGTAGACCGCGGCTGTCGCCTGACGGTAGTTCCGGCCCAGACCCCGGCTGACGAGGTGCTGGCGCTGAATCCGGACGGTATTTTCCTGTCCAACGGCCCCGGTGACCCCGAGCCCTGCGACTATGCCATCGAGGCCATCAAAAGCTTCCTGAAAACCGAGATTCCGGTGTTCGGCATCTGCCTGGGTCATCAGTTACTGGGTCTGGCCAGCGGCGCCAAAACCGTGAAGATGAGTCACGGTCACCACGGTGCCAACCATCCGGTGAAAGACCTGGACAAAGGTGTGGTGATGATCACCAGCCAGAACCACGGCTTTGCGGTGGACGGCACCACGTTGCCCGACAACGTACGCGCCACCCATGTGTCGCTGTTCGATGGCACCCTGCAGGGTATTCATCGCACCGACAAGCCGGCGTTCAGCTTCCAGGGACACCCCGAGGCGAGCCCGGGCCCGCATGAAGCGGCCGACCTGTTCGACCACTTTATCGATTTGATTAAGCAGCACCGCGCGTAAGGAGTAGGGAAGAGTCATGCCAAAACGTACAGACATACAGAGCATTCTGATCCTGGGCGCAGGCCCGATTGTGATTGGTCAGGCCTGTGAATTCGACTACTCCGGCGCTCAGGCCTGCAAGGCCCTGCGTGAAGAAGGTTACCGGGTCATTCTGGTGAACTCCAACCCGGCCACCATCATGACCGATCCGGAAATGGCCGATGCCACCTATATCGAGCCGATCGACTGGCAGGTGGTACGCAGAATTATCGAGAAGGAGCGCCCCGATGCGATTCTGCCGACCATGGGTGGCCAGACCGCACTGAACTGTGCCCTGGAGCTGGAGAAACACGGCGTACTGGCCGAATTCGGCGTCGAGATGATCGGTGCCACCGCCGATGCCATCGACAAGGCCGAAGATCGCAGCCGTTTCGACCAGGCCATGAAGAGTATCGGTCTGGCTTGTCCTCGTGCCGGTATCGCCCGCACCATGGAAGAAGCGTACAAGGTACAGGAAGAGGTGGGTTTCCCCTGCATCATCCGTCCTTCCTTCACCATGGGCGGCACCGGCGGCGGCATCGCCTACAACCGGGAAGAATTCGAGGAAATCTGTACCCGTGGTCTGGATCTGTCTCCGACCAACGAGCTGCTGATCGACGAATCCCTGATCGGCTGGAAAGAGTACGAGATGGAAGTGGTGCGGGATCGTAACGATAACTGCATCATCGTCTGTGCCATCGAGAACTTCGATGCCATGGGCGTGCACACCGGTGACTCCATTACCGTGGCGCCGGCCCAGACCCTGACCGACAAAGAATACCAGCTGATGCGTAACGCTTCGCTGGCAGTCTTGCGCGAAATCGGCGTGGAAACCGGCGGCTCCAACGTGCAGTTCGGTATCGACCCCAAGACAGGGCGCATGGTCATCATCGAGATGAACCCGCGGGTATCTCGCTCTTCCGCCCTGGCCTCCAAGGCGACTGGTTTCCCCATCGCCAAGGTGGCGGCCAAGCTGGCCGTCGGTTACACCCTGGACGAGCTGCAGAACGACATTACCGGCGGCCTGACTCCGGCCTCGTTCGAGCCGGCCATCGATTATGTCGTCACCAAGATACCGCGTTTCAACTTCGAGAAATTTGCCGGCGCCAACGATCGTCTGACTACCCAGATGAAGTCGGTCGGCGAAGTCATGGCCATCGGTCGCAACTTCCAGGAATCGATGCAGAAAGCACTGCGCAGCCTGGAAACCGGCCAGCACGGTTTCGATCCCATCGTTGACCTCAACGATGCAGACAGCCTGTCGCGCATTCGCCACGAGCTGCAAGAGCCGGGCCCCGAGCGTATCTGGTATATCGCCGATGCCTTCCGTGCCGGTATGAGTGTCGACGGTGTCTTCAAACTGACCAACGTGGACCACTGGTTCCTGGTGCAGATTGAAGAGCTGGTCAAGCTGGAAGAGCAGGTAAAAGAGCTCTCTACCACCGATTTGACCCCCGAGTTGCTGCGCAAGCTGAAACGCAAGGGCTTTGCTGACATCCGTCTGGGCAAGTTGCTGGGACTGTCGGAAGATGAAGTGCGCAAGCTGCGTCAGCGCTTTGAAATTTTCCCGGTTTACAAGCGGGTAGACACCTGTGCCGCCGAGTTCTCGACCGACACCGCCTACATGTATTCTTCTTATGATGACGAGTGTGAAGCCAAGCCGTCCGATAAAGACAAGATCATGATACTGGGTGGTGGCCCCAACCGCATCGGCCAGGGTATCGAGTTCGATTACTGCTGTGTACATGCCTCGCTGGCCCTGCGGGAAGACGGTTTTGAAACCATCATGGTTAACTGTAACCCGGAAACCGTGTCTACCGACTACGACACGTCCGACCGTCTCTACTTCGAGCCGGTGACGCTGGAAGATGTGCTGGAAATCGTGCGCATCGAAAAGCCCAAGGGTGTGATAGTGCAGTACGGCGGTCAGACGCCGCTGAAACTGGCCCGCGCCCTGGAAGCGGCCGGTGTCCCCATTATCGGTACCAGCCCGGATGCCATCGATCGCGCCGAAGACCGCGAGCGGTTCCAGCAGGCGGTAGAGCGCCTGGGCTTGAAGCAGCCGCAGAACGCCACCGTGACTGCCATGGAGCAGGCGGTGTCTCTGGCCGAGAAGATCGGTTATCCGCTGGTGGTTCGTCCCTCCTATGTACTGGGTGGCCGGGCGATGGAAATCGTCTATGACGAACAGGACCTGCGCCGTTACTTCAACGAAGCCGTCACCGTATCCAACGAATCTCCGGTACTGCTGGATCGTTTCCTCGACGATGCTGTCGAAGTGGATGTCGACGCCATCTGTGACGGCAAGGACGTGGTCATTGGCGGTATCATGGAGCATATCGAGCAGGCCGGCGTTCACTCCGGTGATTCCGGTTGCTCGTTGCCTCCCTATACCCTGAGCAAGGCCATTCAGGACGAGATGCGCGAGCAAGTGCGCAAGCTGGCCCTGGAGCTGGGTGTGGTCGGTCTGATGAACATACAGTTCGCGGTCAAGGGCAGCGATATCTATCTTATCGAAGTCAACCCGCGTGCCGCCCGTACCGTGCCCTTCGTGTCCAAGGCCACTGGTATCCCGCTGGCCAAGGTGGCCGCACGGGTCATGGCCGGCAAGTCACTGGTCGAGTTGGGTGTGACCAAAGAAATCATTCCGCCTTACTACTCCGTCAAGGAAGTGGTGCTGCCGTTCAACAAGTTCCCCGGTGTCGATCCGCTGCTGGGTCCGGAAATGCGCAGTACTGGTGAAGTGATGGGCGTGGGTGAAACCTTCGCCGAAGCCTTCGGCAAGGCGCACCTGGGCGCCGGCAAAGCGGTACCGAAAGAAGGCCGCGCCCTGCTGTCGGTGCGTCACAGCGACAAGCAGCGGGTGGTCGATCTGGCTGCCAGCCTGCTGGAAGCCGGTTATCAGCTGGATGCCACTCACGGCACTGCCGTGGTGCTGGGCGAAGCCAACATCAATCCGCGTCTGGTGAACAAGGTGCATGAAGGTCGTCCTCATATTCTTGACCGTATCAAGAATAATGAGTACACCTACATCGTCAACACCGCCGAGGGTCGTCAGGCCATCGAAGACTCGCGTCAGCTGCGTCGCGGTGCCCTGGCCCAGAAACTGGCCTACACCACCACCCTGAACGGTGCCTTCGCGACCGTGATGGCGATGGCGCACGATGCCACCGCCTCGGTAATTTCGGTGCAGGAAATGCATGCTCGAGTCGCCAAGGGCGAATAAGCGTTATCGTGGATAGCATGGATAGAAAAAAGGCGCCGAAAGGCGCCTTTTTTATTGGTCAAATAATAAACAAAAATATTCGCGATAATGTTTGACGCCACCCCCTTACTTCCGTAGAGTGCACGTCAGCAAGAGTTTCAAGTTAGCGCGGCCTTTGTACTTTGTTCGTTCCTTACGGCACTACAGTAGTCACCAAGCTTCCCTTATTTGATATTTTGCATTTTCAGAGCATAAGCTCGTCACTTAAATAAAGGTAAGATAAAATGGCTAACGGTACCGTAAAATGGTTCAACGAAGCAAAAGGTTTTGGTTTCATCACTCCGGCTGACGGCAGCAAAGATCTGTTTGCCCACTTCTCCGAAATCGTCGGCAGTGGCTTTAAAACTCTGGCAGAAGGCCAAGCTGTATCCTACACCGCTACTGAAGGTGCCAAGGGTCCGCAGGCTTCACAGATTCAGGTTCTGTAATTACCCTTCGGTAATTCAAGACCAAAAAAACCCGCTTCGGCGGGTTTTTTGTTTTTGTATCATGCGGGAAGAAAACAAAGCTGTCAGAGGTAAGCTTTAAGCTGGAAGAAAAACAATCGAGCACGCAGGCTTGATGTTTGGCTTCTACAACTCAAATGCTTTCTGTCTTATACCAATCTGTAAAACTAACTGATCTGTTTAGCTGCTCTGTAAAGGTCGAACGAAAGGTCTACTCCACCGACACGCTTCAAGTACGTCCATGTAACGCTCAGCACATGACGTCCGACCGCCATGGACGGCGGGAGTGCCAACATTGCAGGAGCCTTTGTTGGTCCTGTCATGTGATGGTTGCTGGAGTAGAACCCTTCATCCACCCCTCTGCTGCCGCGTCGCCTGTGGGAGCGCCCTGCAGACAACTCGGTGCTTAAGGAGAGGCAACAGAGAACGGCTCCCTCGACCGTGAAATGCCAAGGCCGAAAAATGCTCCTGCCGTTCCGGCATTCCCGCCCTCCCTGGCGGTCAGATGGCATTTCCGAGCCCCCAGGGGGCGAGCTTGTCTCGCC
>JBFGZI010000011.1:0-19786 GCA_041586855.1 Oceanisphaera sp.
ACCGGCTTGAAGCTGCGCCGGTATTCCGGCAGCACGCCGTGCTCGGTCAGCGCCGCCAGATGTTCCTTGGTCGGATACCCCTTGTGGCGGGCAAAACCGTACTGGGGGTGCAGGGCATCCAGCGCTATCATCTCCTGATCCCGCGCCACCTTGGCCAGAATGGAGGCGGCACTGATCTCGGCCACTCTACTGTCGCCCTTCACCACCGCCTGCGACGACATCGGCAGCCTGGGGCAGCGGTTGCCGTCGATAAACACGAAGCCGGGCTGCAGCGACAATGCCGCCACCGCCCGGCTCATGGCCAGCATGGTGGCCTGCAGAATGTTGAGCTCGTCGATTTCGGCGGGCGAGCAACGGCCGATGGCCCAGGCCAGGGCCCGCTCGCGGATCAGCGGCGCCAACAACTCGCGTTTTTTCTCGCTCAGTTTCTTGGAATCGCCCAGACCAGGAATGGGATTATCGGGGTCCAGGATCACGGCAGCGGTGACCACATCACCGACCAGGGGGCCGCGACCCACCTCGTCGACGCCGGCCACCAGCACGCCCCGGGGGTAAACAATGTCAGTCATATAATGTCTGTCATATTCTATTGGCCAGTTCCAGCACCGCCAGTGCGGCCTGTTCATCGGCGTTGCAACGGATCTGTTTATGCAATTGGGTAAAGTGCGCCACCAGCTCGCCGGTGTCGTTATCCAGCAGCTTGCCGACCTC
This sequence comes from Oceanisphaera sp., assembly GCA_041586855.1. Taxonomy (GTDB): domain Bacteria; phylum Pseudomonadota; class Gammaproteobacteria; order Enterobacterales; family Aeromonadaceae; genus Oceanimonas. The sequence continues at coordinate 712 of JBFGZI010000011.1, forward strand.
GTCCACGATATGACCGGGGGTACAATCGTGCTGAATGAGCTCGCTCACCAGCATCTTATCCGCCAGCAGGTTGGGTAGGGAGGCATAGGCGGTATGCACCAGCTTGTTGGCCAGCCAGTAGCTGACCGGCTTGAACTTGTAGCCCACCACCATCGGCTTCTTGGCCAGCATGGCCTCCAGGGTGGCAGTGCCGGACGCCAGCAGTATGACGTCGGCGGCGGTCATCACTTCCCGCCCCCGGCCTTCTATCAGGGTCACGTCCAGGTTGGGTGCCACCTGCTGTTTGATGGCCAAAAACTCTTCGCGCCGTTTGGCACTGACCAGCGGCACCACAAACTCCAGCTCGGGGTGACGCACCTTGAGCTGCTTGCAGGCTTCCAGATAAACCGGGCTGAGCAGGGTCACTTCCGCATGCCGGCTGCCGGGCAGCAGGGCCAGATAACGGCCGTCGGGCTTGAGCCCCAGCCGCTCGCGAGCACCCTGGGTATCGGGCACCAGAGGCATCTGATCGGCCAGGGTATGGCCGATGAAGCGACAGGGCGCATCGAAGCGATCGTAGAAGGCTTTTTCAAACGGCAGAAAGGCCAGCACCATGTCGGTGGCGGCCTTGATCTTGTGAATGCGGTTTTGCCGCCAGGCCCAGACCGAGGGGCTGACGTAATGCAGGGTGGCAATGCCACGCTTGCGTAATTTAAGCTCGACACCGATGTTGAAGTCCGGGGCATCTATGCCCACGAACACGTCCGGCGGATTCTCGGTGAAGTGACTGATGATTTGCTTGCGAATGGTCAGGATACGCGGCAACCGCCCCAGCACCTCGACCAGGCCCATCACCGCCAGTTCTTCCATCTCGAACAGGGCGGTACAGCCCTCGGCCACCATCTGGGGTCCGGCAATGCCTTCGAACACCGCATCGGGATGGCGGGCCCTCAGCTCGCGGATCAGGCCGGCACCCAGGGTGTCGCCGGACACTTCGCCGGCGACGATACCGATACGCAGGGGACCAGCCTCAGGCACGAATGATACCGCGCTCGTTTTGCTTGAGGAACTCGATCATGATGCCCACTTCCGGCTGCTGCTTGTTCAGCGCTTCCAGCTCGGGGATCACTTCGGCCACGGTTTTTCCGCTTCTGAAGATGATCTTGTAGGCCTTCTTGATGGCCGAGATACCTTCGGCGGAATAGCCCCGGCGGCGCAGGCCTTCGGAGTTGACTCCGAAGGGTTTGGCGTAAAGGCCGGCGGCCATCACGTAGGGCGGCACGTCCTTGTTCAGGGCGGCGCAGCCGGCGATAAAGGCGTGGCTGCCGACCCGGCCAAACTGGTGAATGGCCGCATGGCCGCCGAAGATCACGTGGGAGCCAATATGTACATGGCCCGCCAGAGTGGCGTTGTTGGCAAAGATACAGTCGTCACCGATGCGACAGTCGTGAGCCACATGCACGTTCACCATGAAGAGGTTACGACTGCCGACCCGGGTCAGGCTCTCGTCCTGACTGGTGCCCCGGTGAAAAGTGCAGGACTCGCGAATCACGTTATCGTCGCCGATTTCCAGAACGGTACGCTCGCCGGCGTATTTCTTGTCCTGGCAGTCTTCCCCGATGGAGCAGAACTGAAAGATGCGGTTACGCTGGCCGATACGGGTGGGCCCCTTGATCACCACATGGGGGCCTATCCAGCAGTCGTCGCCGATTTCCACTTCCGGGCCTATCAGGGTCCAGGGGCCAATTTCGACCCCCTTGCCTATTTTGGCGTCCGGATGGACGATGGCGGTTTCATGAATTACTGCACTTTGCTCCGTCACACTCAACCCTCGCGTTTGGCACACATCAGTTCGGCGGTACAGACCACTTCGCCGTCGACGGTGGCAACACCGGTAAATTTGGCGATGCCACGTCGTTCTTTAAGATAGACCACATCCAGTACCAGCTGATCTCCCGGCACCACGGGACGCTTGAAGCGGGCGTTGTCGATGGAAGCAAAATAATACAGCTCGCCAGGCTTGGGCTTGCCCACCATCTTGAACGCCAGAATGCCGGTGGCCTGGGCCATGGCTTCCAGGATCAGAACACCCGGAAACACCGGCTTGTTCGGGAAATGACCGGTGAACATCGGCTCGTTGAAAGACACATTCTTGATGCCTCTCAGGGTCTTGCGCTCAGGGCTAATTTCATAATGTGCCACCTTGTCTACCATCAGAAAGGGGTAGCGGTGCGGCAACAGTTCCAGAATTTCCTGGATATCCAACTGATTCTGCTCGTTATTCAGTTCGTTATTCAAAATGTAACCCTACCAAATTGCTTAATTTTTTTTGTCTGACTGCTTTTCAAGCCGGTTTAACCGCTTGTGCATATCGTCGATGCGCATCACACGTGCCGCCGTTTTACGCCATTCTTTATTGGGCTGCAACGGAATACCGGAAGAATAGATGCCGGGCTCGGTGATAGGCCGCATTACCATGCTCATGCCGGTGATGGTGACCCCATCACAGATCTCGATATGGCCATTGATGACCACGGCGCCGCCAATAATACAATATTTACCGACTTTTAGACTACCTGCCATCACGGTGCCGCCGGCAACGGCGCTGCCGTAGCCGATTTCCACGTTGTGGGCGACCTGACACTGGTTATCGATAATCACGTTATCACTGATGCGGGTATCACCCAGGGCACCCCGGTCTATGGTGGTGCAGGCACCGATTTCTACCCGGTTGCCAATGACCACATTACCGAGCTGGGGGATCTTGACCCACTCGCCCTTGTTGTTGGCATAGCCGAAGCCGTCGCTGCCAATCACAGTCCCCGATTGTACCAGACAGTCGTCACCCAGGGTGACTCTGTGATACAGGGTCACGTTGGCCCACAAGCGGCTGCGGGCACCCAGGGTGCTGTTTTTGCCGATAAAGCAGCCGGGACCGATCACCACACCGTCACCCAGTACCACGCCGGACTCGATCACCGCCTTGGCACCGATGGCCACGCCTTCACCCAGAACCGCGTCGTCGGCGACGACCGCCGTGGGGTGAATATCCACCGCCGGCTGCGGCGTGGTATCCAGAGCCTGGGCGGCCAGGGCAAAGCCGAGATAGGGGTCGGCCATGACCAGGCTGGCCACCGGGCACAGGTCCTGATCAGCGGCGGTGACGATCACGGCACCGGCCCGGGTATTTTCCAGCAGGTGGTGATATTTGCTGTCCGACAGAAAGGCCACCTCGTCCGGGCCTGCCTTGTCCAGAGTGTTGACCCGGCGAATCACCTGTGCCGGATCGCCCTTGAGGCCGGCACCCAGCTGCCGGGCCAGTTCCTGTAACGTGAGCTCTTGCAACCTACTAGTCATAACCAGATTCTCATCCAAACCAAACTCTTACTTGCTGACCTTGCCGATCACCTGTTCGGTGATGTCGAGGGCCGGTGAAACATAGATGACGGCGCCCCGCTCTATAACCAGATCCAGGCCTTTGGCCCTGGTGATCTCGTCGATGGCGGTCTTGATCCGCGCCAGCATCTTCTGACGTTCTTCATTTTCACGACGGGCTCTGTCCTGCTCCAGTGAGCGGGCCTTTTGTACGAAGGCTGCCTGCATTTCGTTCAGTTTTTTCTGGGCCTCGGCCTTCTGCTGATCATTCATGAAAGCCATGTCCTTTTGCTGCTTTTCGATAAAGCGGCGGCCATCGGCTTCCATCTTCTGTACTTCCTTGACCCGGCCGCCAAACTCGCTTTCGAGTTTTTTGGTCACAGCCTGGCGCTGCGGCATGCTCTGGAACACGGCACCGGTATCCACCACCGCAATCTTGCCACTCTGAGCCTGGGCCAGACCGGCAGTCAGTACCAGGGCCAGTACGCCCATCATTTTCATCATCTGTTTCAAGGTAAGCTCCTTTATTTGAAAAAATGTAAGGGGTGAAGGGTGAGGCGTGAGGGGAAAGCCCCTGACACACCCACCCAGCCTCCCCCTGGCGGCTTTTCCTTGAAGAGAAGCCGCCGTAATTTTGCCCTGCTGCACCCTCACCCCGTAGGCGCCCATTTATGCGGCGCAAACCTACAGACCAAGCCGTGTTGGCAGGTATGCCGCCGTAATTTTGCCCTGCGGCATCCTCACCCCGTAGGCGCCCATTTATGCGGCGCAAACCTACAGGCGACCCCGTATTGGCAGAACCGCACCATGATTTTGCCCTGCTGCGCAGACCCTGCCAGCTAAAGCGGCAGCTACAAGGTGAGTCCTAACACCTCACCCCTCACCCCCTCACGGGTGTTAAAACGTCCGACCTATGTTGAAGTTGAACACTTCGGTACGGTCGCCTTCCACTTCCTTGAGCGGAGAGGCAAGCGAGAACACCAGCGGGCCGAGCGGTGACAGCCATTGCATGCTGACACCGGCGGAGGCACGAATGTTGGACGGATCACCGAAGTCGTAGATCAGGTCGCAGTTCGGGCCGGAGGTGCACGCGTAGCTCTGAGCTTCGGTGTTCCACACGGTACCGACGTCCATGAAGACGCTGGTGCGCAGCGAGCGCTGCAGATCTTCGCCGGCGAAGGGCGTGGGTACTATCAGCTCGGCCGAGGCTGCCACCAGGGCGTTGCCGCCGATAGTGCTGTCGTCGCCACGGAAGGTACCGTCACTGTTTTTATAAACAGCCCGCGGACCCACCGAGTTGCTCTTGAAGCCGCGCAGGGTGCTGAAGCCACCGGCGTAGTAGTTCTCGAAGAAGGGCAGACCCTGGCTGCCGCCGGTGGCATCGCCGTAACCGTCACCATAAGAGGCGCGGAACTTGCCGGTCAGCACCCAGTTATGCTCCCGATCGAGCGGGAAATAATGGGCATCGTCGAAGCTGGTCTTGTAATACTGCAGATCCGAGCCCGGCACCGTCACCTTGAGCGACAGGTTCTGGCGATTACCGGCGGTGGGGAAGTAACCCCGGTTCAGGGTATTACGGGTCCAGCCGGCGGTGACGTCGAAGGTGTTGAAGCTGATTTCGTCATCGGTGCCGCCGTGCAGTTCCCAGAACCGGTTCAGCTGATCGTAGCTATTATCTTCGGACGGCTTGCCCAGAGTATTGTGTTCGAAGCCGGCGCTGAAATTCAGGCGGTTATCTTCGTCGATGGGGAAGCCGCTCAGCGCACGAACGCCATAGATGGTGCTATCGTAATCGGCCAGGTTGGCGTCAGCGGCCTCGAACTGGCGGTAATAAATACGCCCACCGAGGCTGACGCCATCGACGGTAAAATAGGGGTCTGTATACTCCAGCGACACGTCCTTGGAGTAGTCGTTCATCTGGGAGTTGATGCCCACCCGGTTGCCGGTGCCGAGGAAGTTATCCTGCTGCAGGCCCGCCTGAATGCTGAAACCGGAGTCGGTACCGAAGCCGATGCCGAAGTTGATGGAGCCGGCCGGCTGTTCCTTGACGTTGACATCCAGATCCACCAGATCGGCTTCACCGGGAATGCGACGGGTTTCCACCTCTACGGTTTCGAAGAAACCAAGGCGATTCAGGCGGGTACGGGACTGCTCCACGTCTTCACTCGACAGCCGGGCACCCTCCATCTGGCGCATTTCGCGGCGCAGCACCTCGTCTTTGGTGATGACGTTACCGCCGAAGTTGATGCGGCGCACATAGACCCGGTTGCCCGGATCTATGTTGACCACCAGCTCCACTTTCTTGCTGGTTTCATCGATCTGCGGAAAGGTGGCAATCTTGGGGTAGGCGTAGCCGAAGCGGCCGAGGAACCTGGACAGCACCTCTTCCATGTGGGCCACATCGGCGGCGGAATAGAGATCCCCCGCACGCAGCGGCACCAGCGCTTCCAGCTCGGACTGTCGGTCGATCAGGTTGCCCCGCAGGTTGACGCCAGACACCGTATAGCGTTCGCCCTCGGTGACGTTGAGGGTGATATAGACCCCTTCCTTGTCCGGCGACATGGACACCTGGGTGGAGGTCACTTCGGCCTTGAGGTAACCCCGATCCCGGTAATAGGAACGCAGGGTTTCGATATCACCGGCCAGCTTTTGCTTCTGATAGCGCTGGTCGGCCATGAAGTTCCACCAGGGCACGCTGTCGGACAGCTGCAGCTGGCTCAGCAATTGCTTTTCGCTGAAGGCCTTGTTACCGACGATGTTGATCTGCTTGATTTCCGCCGCCGGGCCTTCTACAAATTCGAATTTCAGATCAACCCGGTTACGCGGCAGCGGCGTCAGCACCGCCTTGACCTGGGCCGAGTATTTGCCCACGCCATAGTAAAAGTCTTCCAGACCCTGTTCGAGCGAGCTCAGGGTGGTGCGATCCAGGGGTTCGCCCACGCGCACACCGGCCCCTTCCAGGCTCTGCTTGAGCTGCTCTTCCTTGATTTCCTTGTTGCCGCTGAAGCTGATGCCGGCAATGGTCGGCCGCTCGGTCACCTGTACCACCAGCACACCGTCGTCGCGCAGCAGCTGCACGTCTTCGAAGTTGCCGGAGGCATAGAGGCTCTTGATGGCCTCGGCCAGACGAGCGGCGTCCACTTCTTCACCGACTCGCACCGGCAGGCTGAGCAGGGTTGCCCCCAGGGTAACCCGCTGCAGGCCCTTGACCTGAATATCCTGCACCACAAAAGGGCTCATACTGCCCTGCGCATGGGCCAGCATGCTGGCGCCCAGCAGGCAGGACGCGACCAGCGTGTTTTGAACTGCCCTTTTTTTATCTTTCACTGACCTTTCTTTAGAAGACATGGTGTGACTTTATCCTTGTGTCGGTCGCCCTAGAGGCGAGCAAAATCGTTAAACAGCGCCAGTCCCATCAACATCATCAAGAGTGCAGCGCCAATCTTGAAACCGATTTCCTGTATTTTTTCCGGCACCGGTCGCCCGGTCACCGCTTCTATCACATAAAACAGCAGATGACCGCCATCGAGCACCGGCAGCGGCAACAGGTTGATGATGCCTAAATTCACGCTGATCAGTGCCATAAAACTGAGAAAGTAGACCAGTCCGTAGTCGGCACTGATGCCGGCACCCTTGGCGATGGAAATGGGGCCGCTCAGGTTGTCGACCGACACGATGCCGGTCAGCAGCTTGCCGAGCATCTGAAACGTCAGCACCGTCAGATCCCAGGTCCGGCTGACACCGGCGCCGATGGCCGCCAATGGGCCATAGCTGTATTCGAAGCGGTATTCTTCTGCTACCGGCAGCACCTGAGGGGCCACGCCCGCATAACCGATGACCCGATCACGGCTTTCGCGCCGCTCCGGGGTCAGCGTCAGGCTCAGGCTCTGACCCGCTCGAGTCACCTCGAGTTCCATCGGAATCTCGGGAGAAGCCTGAACAAGCGCGACCAGCTGCCGCCAGTCTGCCAGGGGTTCACCATTAATCGCCAGCAGCGTATCGCCAGGCTGCACACCGGCGGCGGCGGCAGGGCCATTGTCGACCACCTCGGCCACGGTCAGGGTAAGCTCGGGACCCACCGGCACCAGCCCCAGGGCAGTGATCGGCGAGGTTTCATCCGGGTCAAATTGCCATTTGGTCAGCGGAATGCGGATCTGGCTTCGCTGACCGGTATCGTCTGCAACCTCAAACAGGGTTTCATCATCACCAAGACGACCGATCAGCGCAAAGTTCACCTCTTCCCAGGTGCGCACCGGCTTGCCGTCGATGGCCAGAATTTCCATGCCCGGCGCCAGACCGCCCTCGGCTGCCGGTGAGGCAAGGGTGACGTCGTTCAGCACCGGCTTCACTGCCGGCACACCAATCAGGAACATCAGCCAGAAGGCGAAGATGGCAAAGGCAAAGTTGGCCATAGGGCCGGCGACCACAATCGCCATACGCGCCCATACCGACTTGCGGTCGAAGGCCTGATCCTGCAGATGGGCAGGCACCTCGTCCACCCGGCCGTCCAGCATCTTGACGTAGCCGCCGAGCGGTATCATCGCCACCACATATTCGGTGCCGTCTTTACCCATGCGTCGCCAGATGGCTTTGCCGAAGCCGATGGAGAAACGCTCCACCTTGACGCCGTTGCGCCGTGCCACCCAGAAGTGGCCATATTCGTGTACCGCTACCAAAATACCCAGGGCGACAATAAAGGCGCCCAAATTCCACAATATGCCGCCCATTAGCGTTTCCTTATCGATTCTGTATCAGTGCTGTGGCACAAAGGCGTGCCTCGCCATCCAGCGCGATGATGTCATCCAGGCTCTCTGCCCGGGTGCTGCCCAGCTGCTGCATCACCGCCTCGTTGATCGAGGCTATCGCCATAAAATCCAGCTTGCCGGCCAGAAAAGCCGCCACCGCCTCTTCATTGGCCGCATTCAGTGCCGTAGTGGCGCCCTGGCCGCTGGCACAGGCCTCAATGGCCAGCCGCAGACAGGGATAACGCGCCATGTCCGGCGCCATAAAGCTGAGCTCACCCAGCTTGCAAAAGTCCAGTGGCTCAACGCCGGACGCAATGCGTGCCGGGTACGCCAGCGCGTGTGCTATTGGGGTCATCATATCCGGCTGGCCGAGCTGGGCCAATACCGAGCCATCCGAATACTGCACCATGGAGTGGATGACCGATTGGGGATGCACCAGTACCTCCAGCTGGCTGGGGGCGGCATTGAACAGCCAGCGCGCCTCTATGTATTCCAGCCCCTTGTTCATCATGGTGGCGGAGTCGACGGAAATTTTCGGCCCCATCGACCAGTTGGGGTGCGCCACCGCCTGGGCCGGAGTCACATCGGCCAGCTGCTCCACCGGGGTATAACGGAAGGGGCCGCCGGATCCGGTCAGCAGTATCTTGCTGACCCCTGCATCCGCCAGACTGCCCCGTCCCGGATTTTGCTGCAACTGGGTGGGCAGACACTGAAAAATGGCATTATGCTCGCTGTCGATCGGCAACAGCTGAGCACCACAACGGTGCACCATGTCGATGAAAAGCTCGCCGCTCATCACCAGCGCCTCTTTATTGGCCAGCAAGACCCGCTTGCCGCCCTTCACCGCCGCCAGGGTAGACAACAAACCGGCGGCGCCGACGATGGCCGCCATCACGGTCGTGACCTCCGGCTCGGCGGCCACCTCGCACAAGGCGCCGGCACCACTCAGCACCCGGGTTTTACCACCCTGCTCCGCCAGTTGCCGACGCAGCTCCCGCGCCGCCGCCTCATCCACCATCACCGCATAACGGGGCGAGAATTCCAGACAGTCGGCCAGCATACGCGCAACCTGCCGGTTGGCAGTCAGCGCAAAAACACGAAACCGCTCGGGATGCCGACGCACCACCGACAGGGTACTCTGACCGATGGAGCCGGTGGCTCCTAATATGGTTAACAACTCCATGCGGTACTCCCTACTGATACTGAAAACAAGGCCGGGAGTCGGGCGGCAGAGGCGAATGCTCGTGAGCAGACCTTCCGCGCCAGGGACGGCGCGGCAGAGCCCCCATGGATGGGTTTACGGCGTGTCTGCGTTCGAGTTTCGCCTCTGCCGGCGGGTGTGACTCGGTCTGTCATCATCAGCTTAATACCCGAACGACGACGATAAACACCGGTAAAGCAGCGGTCAGGCTGTCGATGCGGTCCATGACACCACCATGACCCGGCAGAATACTGCCGGAATCCTTGAGGCCCGCTTCCCGCTTGAACATACTCTCCACCAGATCGCCCAGCACGGACGCGAACACCGCCACCATGGAGGCCACCAGCAACACTATTCCTTCCTGCATTGGCAGACTCATGGCCCAGGTCACTGCCAACGCCAGCAGGCTGGCCGCCACCACGCCGCCGAGCATGCCTTCGATGGTCTTGCCGGGGCTGACCCGCGGGCACAGCTTGTGCTTGCCGAAGGCCTTGCCGACGAAATAGGCGCCACTGTCCGCCACCCATACCAACGACATCACGAACAGCAGCAGCCAGGCACCGAAGAAGGGATTCTGCTCATATTCGTAGCTGCGCAGCGCCAGCAGTGCCCAGAAAAAGGGGATCAGGCTGAACAGCGCAAACAGCGCCTTCAGCCACAATCGTCCCTGCCAGACAGCGGCGCTGCGTGGATAAATCAGTACCAGTGCCAGTGAAATCAGCCACCAGAGGGCGCCACCATAGAGCACCAGAGAGACGGTATTATTCAGCTCCGGACTCCAGACCCGCTCTATGGGCACCATGGCCATCAGGCCGATCAGCACCAGGGCGAGGGACACCATCACCACATTGGCCTTGCGAGGGTCGATAAAACGCCCCCACTCCCGGCCCGCCAGCAAAAAGACACCGCCGGCAAATAGCGAGAAAAACGGCAGCGGCAACAGAAAAATGGCGGCCAGTACCAGGGGGATCAGGCACAGGGCCGTGATGATTCTAAGCTTTAACAAGAAATATCCTCTCTTATTGAAGTGAGGGGTGAAAGGTGAGGAGTGAGGGGTAAACACCTGCCTCCCCACTCCTTACGCCTCATCTCTCACGTCTTTATTATTTGTGCCTAGGTCGATTGAAATCGGCCTAGGCACAATGCTCTTTCTCGCCTCATACCAATGCGATGATATACCTGATCAGACTGTCATCCTGACGAACATCAGGATCTGGTGTTGTCTGCAGTAAGATACCGGGGCAAGCCCGGTATGACGAGCCCGTAAACTCCTCACACCTCACCTCCCCACAATCTTCCCTGTGCCACCGTACTGCCCCTCCCCCTTGGCAGCGGGGATACAGACATAACTGCGGGCTCTCCCCAGGGGGAGGGAGCAAAACCATTCCCTATTCCCTGCTCCCTATTCCCTAATCCCCAGTCCCTAATCCCCGCCCTTCAGCCAAAGCCCGGATTTGCGCGCCGGTGCAGCCGAAGCGGCGTTCTCGTGCCACAAAAGCGGCAATGGCCTCACTGAATACGGTTTCGTCGAAGTCGGGCCAGAGTACGGGGGTAAAATGCAGCTCGGCGTAGGCCAGCTGCCACAATAGAAAATTGCTGATACGCTGCTCGCCGCCGGTGCGGATCAGCAAGTCGACCGATGCCAGGTCGGCCATGGTCATCAGGCTTCCCAGATGGTGCTCTGTAATGTCGGCGGGGTTGAGTTCACCGGCCGCCACCTGCTCGGCCGCACGTCGACAGGCCTGGGTGATGTCCCAGCGGCCACCGTAGTTGGCGGCAATATTGAGGGTCAGTCCGGTATTGCCGGCGGTAAGCCGCTCGGCATCGGCAATTTTGCGCTGCAGATGCTCGCTAAAACCACGATGATCGCCGATCACCCGCAGACGAATGTTGTTGCGGTGCAACTTGCGAACTTCCGAGCCGAGTACGGCGATGAAAAGACTCATCAGGGCACTGACTTCGTCTTCGGGGCGACGCCAGTTTTCGCTGGAGAAGGCGAACAGGGTCAGGGCGTCCAGCTTGAGCTGATGGGCAAAGCTGACCGCCGCACGTACCGATTTTACGCCGGCCTTATGGCCGCTGACCCGGAATTTTCCCCGCTGTTCGGCCCAGCGGCCGTTGCCGTCCATGATGATGGCGACATGGCGGGGTAGCTGAGATGGATCGTCAAATGCTGCCATTGTTTGACTCGCTGGCATAAATCACTCCTGCACAAAAAAAACGCCGTGCAGGCAGCTGCACGGCGTCGGTTACTATACCTGATGTAAGTATCAGATTTCCATTAACTCTTTCTCTTTGGCGGCGAGTGCTTCGTCTACCTTTTTGATATAGAGATCGGTCAGTTTCTGGATGTCGTCCTGGGCACGACGATCGTCGTCTTCGGAAATTTCCTTGTCTTTCAACAGTGCCTTGAAGTCACCGTTGGCATCGCGACGGATGTTGCGAATGGCCACCCGGCCCTGCTCGGCTTCGTGACGCACTACCTTGATCAGGTCTTTACGACGCTCTTCGGTCAGAGACGGCAGCGGAATGCGGATCATGGTGCCGGTGCTGGACGGATTCAGACCCAGGTCGGAACTCATGATGGCTTTTTCCACGGCCTTGATCATGGTACGGTCGAATACGGTCACCGCCAGGGTGCGAGAGTCTTCGGTGGTGATGTTACCTACCTGTTTCAGCGGAGTGGCAGCACCGTAGTAATCCACATAAATGGTGTCCAGCAGGCTGGGGTGAGCCCGGCCGGTACGAACCTTGTTCATCTGGCCCTTGAGTGACTCAAGGCTCTTTTCCATCCGCGTTTTGGCGTCGTTCTTAATCTCGTTAATCACGGTTTTTATCCTTTTTTATCGTGAGGGGTGAGGTGTCGGACGTAAGGAGTAAAACACCTCACACCTCACCATTCACCCCTCACTTGTTAATTACTTCCGGCTGATGAGGGTGCCTTCGGTTTCCCCCATCACGGCACGGCGCAGCGCCCCCGGCTTGTTCATGTTGAATACCCGGACCGGCAGGTTATGATCCCGGGCCAAGGTAAAGGCAGCCAGATCCATCACCTTGAGTTCGCGATCCAGTACATCATCATAATCTAGTTGACTATACAGCTCGGCATCCGGGTTTTTCATCGGATCTTCACTGTAAACGCCGTCCACCTTGGTGGCCTTCAATACTACGTCGGCTTCAATTTCAATGCCACGCAAACAGGCGGCAGAGTCGGTGGTAAAGAAGGGATTGCCGGTACCGGCAGAGAAAATCACCACGCGGCCCTTGCGCAGCAAGCTGATGGCATCGGCCCAGTTATAGGGATCGCACACTCCTTCCAGGGTAATGGCGGACATCAGACGGGCATTCACATAAGCACGGTGCAGGGCATCGCGCATGGCCAGGCCGTTCATCACGGTGGCCAACATACCCATGTGGTCGCCCACCACGCGGTTCATTCCCGCCTGGGCCAGGCCCGCACCACGAAACAGGTTGCCACCGCCGATCACCAGACCGACCTGAACTCCCAGTTCAACCAGTTCTTTGATTTCCTGAGCCATACGTTCCAGTACGGCGGGGTCAATACCAAAGCCTTCTTCCCCTTGCAGCGCTTCGCCGCTCAGTTTAAGAAGAATGCGTCTGTATGCGGGTTTAGGATTGGTACTCATGCTTTTCTATTCCTGGTCATAGAAAGACCGCGACGGATGTCGCGGTCTGGATAGCACTAACAACGGCGGGAATTAACCCTTGGAAGCAGCGATCTGCGCCTGAACTTCGGCAGCGAAATCTTCTTCTTTCTTCTCGATACCTTCACCCACTTCAAAGCGGACGAAACCGATGGCATCGGCGCCGGCCTGCTTGAGGCGCTCGGCAACAGAGATAGAAGGATCTTTAACGAAGGGCTGACCGGTCAGGGAGATTTCACCGGTGAACTTCTTCATGCGACCTTCAACCATCTTCTCGGCGATTTCTTTCGGCTTGCCGGAGTTGATGGCGATGTCGACCTGAATTTCGCGCTCTTTGGCAACCACTTCTGCAGACACGTCTTCGGGCTTGACGAACTGGGGGTTGGAAGCGGCAACGTGCATTGCCACGTCTTTGGCCACTTCTTCGTCACCGCCTTTCAGGTTGGCAATAACGCCGATGCGGGTGCCGTGCAGGTAAGTGGTCAGGTTGTCACCTTCCACCAGCACGATGCGACGCAGGCTCATGTTTTCACCGATCTTGGCGATCAGGTTGGTCAGAGTCAGCTCGATGCTTTCGCCGTTCTCGTACTCGGCCGCCTTCAGGGCGTCCAGGTCGTTGATTTTGTTGGCCAGCGCGATGTCGGCAATCTTGTCACCGAAGGCGCGGAAACCGGCGTCTTTGGCTACAAAGTCGGTTTCGCTGTTCAGCTCGATCATCACGGCGGTGTTACCAGCCTGACGCTGCAGTATGATACCTTCGGCGGCGATACGGCCGGCTTTCTTGGCAGCTTTGGCCTGGCCGGACTTGCGCATCTCTTCGATGGCCAGTTCGATGTCGCCATTGGCTTCGGTCAGGGCTTTTTTACAATCCATCATGCCAGCGCCAGTGCGCTCACGCAGTTCTTTTACCAGGGCGGCGGTAATAGTTGCCATGTCTAATTTCCTCGATCTTGGTCTACAAGAAAACAGGGGCACAAGGCCCCTGTTAACCCATTACTTTCGTATGGTTAATAAAGGCTGAAGCCTGGGCTTCGGCTTTATTACTCTTCTACGACGTAGTTGTCTTCGGCTTGCACGGCCAAGTCTTGCGCACGGGCAGCAATCACGGCGTCGGCAGCAGCATTCAGATACAGCTGGACGGCACGGATGGCGTCATCGTTACCGGGAATGATGTAATCGATGTTGTCCGGGTTAGAGTTGGTGTCAACAATCGATACTACCGGAATGCCCAGGTTGTTGGCTTCTTTGATAGCGATGTGCTCGTGGTCAGCGTCTACTACGAACAATACGTCGGGCAGACCGCCCATGTCCTTGATACCGCCCAGGGACTTCTCCAGCTTTTCCATTTCGCGAGTACGCATCAGCGCCTCTTTCTTGGTCAGCTTCTCGAAGGTACCGTCTTGAGCCTGAATTTCCAGCTCTTTCAGGCGGCTGATGGATTGACGTACGGTTTTCCAGTTGGTCAGCATGCCACCCAACCAGCGATGGTTGACGTAGAACTGATCACACTTGGTAGCGGCTTCTTTGACGGCTTCAGAGGCTGCGCGCTTGGTACCAACAAACAGGATTTTACCCTTCTTGGAAGCCACGTTGCCCAGGTAGTTCAACGCATCGTTGAACATGGGAACGGTTTTTTCCAGGTTGATGATGTGAACCCGGTTGCTGGCGCCGAAAATGAACGGCTTCATCTTGGGGTTCCAGTAACGAGTCTGGTGACCAAAGTGAACGCCGGCTTTCAGCATGTCGCGCATAGATACTTGTGCCATGATTTCCTCAAATAAGTGTATTGGGTTAGGCCTCCACACATCCCATGACTCCGACCCGAAGGCACCCTGGAGCATGTGCCGATGTGTGTGTGTATTAAGAAAGTGAGTGTATGTGACGGATAAATCCGCAGGCATACCCGCAGATGCAACTATCACGGCGCGCTTTATACCATAAAAGCGGACCCTGCGCCAGTATCGACGTTACCCGACCGCGACTTCGTTACTGCTTGTCTACTGGTGGAATTGTCTACTGGTGGAAGTTAAGCGCGCTTGGCGTTACACTTTTGCCCTTTTATCGGTCATCCTTATCGGCCATCCTTACTGTCATAGCCGATAGCCGCCCTGCGAGACGACGACGCAATCCTGAATCGGGCGCCCACCCACAGAGACGAATTTGATGAGCATAGTCATAAAAACCCCGGAAGAGATAGAAAAAATGCGCGTGGCCGGTCGCCTGGCCGCCGAAGTGCTGGAAATGATTGAACCTCACGTGCAAGCCGGCGTGACCACCGATCAGCTGAACCAGATCTGCCATGACTATATCGTGAACGAGCAGCAGGCGATTCCGGCGCCGCTGAACTATCACGGTTTTCCCAAGTCGATCTGTACCTCGGTCAATCATGTGATCTGCCACGGCATCCCGGCGGACAAGAAGCTCAAGGAAGGCGACATCATCAATATCGACATCACGGTAATCAAGGATGGCTACCACGGTGATACCTCCAAGATGTTCATGGTCGGCAAGCCCAGCATCATGGCCGAGCGCCTGTGCCGGGTTACCCAGGAATGTCTGGAGCTGGCCATAAAAATGGTCAAGCACGGGGTTCGACTGGGCGACATCGGTGCCGCCATTCAGCAGCACGCCGAAGCCCACAACTATTCGGTAGTACGGGAATATTGCGGTCACGGTA
The DNA here is from genome assembly GCA_041586855.1 of Oceanisphaera sp. GTDB lineage: Bacteria > Pseudomonadota > Gammaproteobacteria > Enterobacterales > Aeromonadaceae > Oceanimonas. Next base: position 16,354 of record JBFGZI010000011.1, read on the forward strand.
TCGGTGCCGAATTCCACGAAGAGCCGCAGGTACTGCACTACGGCAAGCCGGGCACCGGTGAAGTACTGGAAGCGGGCATGTGCCTGACCATAGAGCCGATGATCAACGCCGGCAAGCGCCAGAGCAAGATGCTGGGCGACGGCTGGACCGTAGTAACCAAAGACCGCAGCCTGTCGGCCCAGTACGAACATACCCTGCTGGTAACCGAAGACGGCTGCGAAGTACTGACCCTGCGCAAAGACGACACCCTGCCGCGAGTGATTAAAGCTTGAAGCTGAACATCTGCAAGTTCACGCCGCATAAATGGGCGCCTACGGTGTGGGGTTACTTGTAGCTGCCACTTCAGTCGGCAGACTCTGCGCAGCAGAGTAAAAAAACGGCGCTGTTTGATACAGCGCCGTTTTTGTTGGCTATCGCATCATCTGCCGGTTCGCGCCGCATAAATGGGCGCCTACGGCTTACATCTGCGTCACTATGTCTTCGGCAAATTCAGAGCAGCTGCGCAGGGTGGCGCCGGTCATCTGTCGCTCGAAGTCGTAGGTGACCGTCTTGTTGGCGATCGCGCCTTCCATGCCCTTGACGATTAAGTCTGCCGCCTCGGTCCAGCCCAGGTGGCGCAGCATCATCTCGGCGGAGAGGATAAGCGACCCCGGGTTGACCTTGTTTTGCCCCGCATACTTGGGCGCCGTACCGTGGGTGGCCTCGAACAGGGCCACACCGTCACCGATGTTGGCGCCGGGGGCAATGCCGATACCACCCACCTGAGCCGCCAGGGCATCGGAGATGTAGTCGCCGTTCAGGTTCATGCAGGCAATCACATCGTATTCCGCCGGACGTAGCAGTATCTGCTGCAGGAAGGCGTCGGCAATCACGTCCTTGACGATGATCTCCTTGCCGGTGTTGGGATTCTTGAACGAACACCAGGGACCGCCGTCGATAAGCGTGGCACCGAATTCTTCGCGCGCAAGCGCATAGCCCCAGTCTTTGAAGGCACCTTCGGTGAACTTCATGATGTTGCCCTTGTGCACCAGGGTCATGGAGTCACGGTCGTTGTCGATGGCATACTGCAGGGCTGCACGCACCAGGCGCTGGGTACCGGCTTTGGAGGTCGGCTTGATGCCAATGCCACAGTCGTCGGGGAAACGGATTTTCTGTACGCCCATGTCGTTGCGCAAGAAGTCGATAACTTTCTGCGCCTCCGGGCTGCCGGCCTGCCACTCAATGCCCGCATAGATGTCTTCGCTGTTCTCGCGGAAGATCACCATGTCGGTCAGTTCCGGCTGCTTCACCGGGCTGGGCACACCCTGGTAATAACGCACAGGACGCAGACACACATACAGATCCAGTTGCTGACGCAGGGCCACGTTGAGCGAACGAATGCCACCGCCCACCGGGGTAGTGAGCGGCCCCTTGATGGCCACATGATAATCACGGATAAGATCCAGGGTTTCGTCCGGCAGCCAGGTGTTTTCACCATAAACCTGGGTCGACTTTTCGCCGGTGTATATTTCCATCCAGCTGATCTGACGCTCGCCCTGATAGGCCTTGGCCACGGCGGCGTCCACCACCAGCTTCATCGCCGGGGTTACGTCTACGCCGATGCCATCACCTTCGATAAAGGGAATAATGGGGTGATTCGGTACCTTCAGCCTGCCGGTGTTATCCAGGGTGATTTTTTGTCCTTCTGCCGGTATCGTTACCTTTGAAGTCATCGCGCTCTCCTGCTTGTTTTCGTTTTGTCTCAGCAGCATAGGACAAAAAATACACGTTAGATATTGCGCCGGTCACAGTTCGGCCGCTCTGCACGTTAGGCACAAGCTCCAGACTTTGCTATTCTGAAGCCCCTGTTTATCAAGACTTTTCGCCATGAAAGCCAGAAAGCCACGGCCTGCTCCCAGACCAGGTTTCAAACCGGCCAGAGCCAAGCTCAAACCGACATTCGTCGGGCCACCCACCACGCTGCTGTTCAACAAGCCTTACATGGTGCTGTGCCAGTTTACCGACGGCGATGGCCGCCAGACCCTGGCCGACTTTGTGAAGGTACCCGGCGTTTATGCCGCCGGACGGCTGGACCGGGACAGCGAAGGCCTGCTGCTGCTGACCAACGACGGCGCCCTCAACGCCCGCCTGACCCAGCCCGGACACAAAACTGCCAAAACCTACTGGGTGCAGGTGGAAGGCGCGCCCACCGAGGCGGATTTGGAGCCCTTGCGCCGGGGCGTAACGCTGAAGGATGGCCCCACCCTGCCCGCTCAGGTACGGCTGATGGACCCCCCGGATATCTGGCCCCGCACCCCGCCCATTCGCGAACGCCAGAACATTCCTGCCAGCTGGCTGGAAATCAAAATCATCGAGGGGCGCAACCGCCAGGTACGGCGCATGACCGCCCATATCGGCTTCCCCACCCTGCGGCTGATCCGTTACGCCATCGGTGACTGGACCCTGGATAAGCTGCCCTCGGGTCAATGGAGAAAGCTATGAGCCATCATCCCTTTGCGGTCACCCTGGCGGTGATCGTTCGTGCCGGTGATCGGTTTTTAATGGTAGAGGAATGGCAGCAGGGCCGGGTGATGTTCAATCAGCCCGCCGGCCATCTTGAGCCGGGCGAAACCCTGCTCGACGGCGCCCGCCGCGAGTTACTGGAAGAAACCGGCCTGACCCTGCCGCTGGAGCAGGCGGTGGCCATCTATCAATATGAGGCGCCGGACAACGGCACCCATTTTGTGCGCTTCACCTTCTGCGCCGAAGTGCCCGAGCCGCTGGCCACGAACCCACAGGATCCGGACGGCGACATCATCCGCTGCCACTGGCTGACCCTGACCGAGATTGAAGCCCTGGGCAACCAGTTACGCAGCCCGCTGATTCTGGCCTCGTTCCGCGATTATCTGGCAGGACAGCGTTTTCCGTTAAATGCGTTGAAACAACAGTTGTAGGTTGTGAATGAGCGCAGCGAATTCCAACATGAGGCTGCCGGTTGATCGTTGGGATTCGCTCTGCTCATCCCAACCTACGGCACTACAGAAACCCCTCCCCAGCCCTCCCCTTGCGTTGCACCCCGTCATCCTGTCGCTCACGAGTTCGGGGAGGGAGCTAAAAGCCCCTCCCCCTTGGCAGCAGGGCTGCAGGCATAACAGCGGCTTCTCTTCAAGGAAAAGCCGCCAGGGGGAGGCTGGGAGGGGGTGTCATTTCCCGCTTCCCGCTTCCATCTTCCCTCTTATGGCCTTCTTTCCCTCCCGCTGGCGGCTTTTGTCTGGTAAAATGCTGGCCGTTTTGCATACAGGTAACGGCGAGTAGTGATGAGCGATAACAGTCAGCTAAAAGTGATTGTCGGTATGTCCGGCGGTGTGGATTCTTCCGTTTCGGCCTATTTGCTGCAGCAGCAGGGCTATCAGGTTGAAGGCCTGTTCATGAAAAACTGGGAAGAAGACGACAC
>JBFGZI010000012.1:0-18449 GCA_041586855.1 Oceanisphaera sp.
CGATCTATTTGGTTGCTCTGTAAAGGTCGGACAAAGGGCCAGCTCCGCCGACACGCCGTGAATACCTCCATGTAGGCTCAGCCGCACCATCCGTGGTGCGGATGGTCGGCTGAGCAGATCCCTTTGTCCTCCTTGATGCCGTAGAGTCATCTGTTGGCACTGTCTGCAGGCAACTCTGAGTTCGGACTTGAGAAAGATCATATTTTTATTCAGATTGGTATAAGGGGCCAACATCGCTGCCTGAAACAGTTGAGCAGCCTGTTTCTTTTGCTGCTTCAAGGGGCACCATGATCTGAGGCCGCGCGCAGCTGGTCCAGCACCGTTGCTACTATCCGGTCACAACGATCTCCGGCAAATTCATACAGCTGCAGTCCCTGTCGCTCCATCTCCGCCATCAATGCCTTGCGCAGCAGGTTTCGTGCTCGGTGATAACGAGTCTTGACCGTGGCTTCGGGTAACGACAGACTCAGGGCAGTTTCGTTGACGCTCAACTGCTGCACGGCACGCAACATGAACACGCTACGAAAAGTGCGGGGCAAGGCGTCCACTGCCTGCTCCAGCAGCTGACACAGCTGTCTGTTGGACTGTGCCTGCTCCGGCGTGACCGTTTGCCGGCTCTGTGGTAAACGGGAAGCCATCATATCCTCCACTGTGTCGGTAAACAGAACCAGTCGGCGACGAGCCCGCAGCCGCATCAGTGCCTCGCGGGTCACGATACGCGACAGCCAACCGGCAAAATAATAGGGCTCGCCGAAGTGCTCTTTCTGCAGCCAGGCCTTGATATAGCTGGCCTGCAGTATATCTTCGGCTTCATCGTCGTCGGTGACTATGCTGCGGGCCAGCCGAAACAGGCGCTGGTTATAACGGCGCATCAGGGATTCAAACAGACTGATATCTCCTTCCCGCAGTCTGATCGCCAGCTGGAATCCGATTGGCTCCGGATCTGCCTCCTTGAGGTTGGGTGTTTGTGCTGCCCGCATCTCCATCGCATGCTCCTTATTGTTCACACTGGGCTCTGGCCAGCCAGGCGATGACATCCCGCCGCTGCTGCGGATCGGCGATGCCCGCATAGGTCATTGTAGTTCCCGGCACCTTTTGCAGTGGTGCCGCCAGAAAGGCGTCCAGGGTGTTTGTATCCCAGACCAGCCCGGACTCCCGCATCGCCGCCGAGTAATTGAACCCGGGCACTGAACCTGCCGGTCGGCCGATAAGCCCGCAGTGCCGCGGACCGGTGCGATTCATCTGCAACGAATGGCAGCCCATGCAACGGCTGTAGACTTGCTCGCCCCGAAGCAGATCCCCTGCCGGCTCGTCCCGCAACGACGGCAGGCCGAACAGGAGGCAGAGCAACCCCGCCGCCGGCAGCCATAACGGCTGTTTCATCTCGGCCTCCTACGAGAAAAAGGCGCCGGGCACCGGATCCAGACCCAGCACAGAGCGCAACACCGCCCAGTGCATGGCCTCATCCGCCAGTATGCTGGCCGCCGCCGATGACAGATCCCGATTATCAAACAGCGGAATGGCGCCTGCGTAGGCGCTGACCGCCCCCCGCTCCAGGCTGGCGGCAAAGGTCAGCACACCGGTCTGGTCTTTTAACTGTTCCAGGGGAAAGTCGTAATCGACGGGGCTGGAGGGCAATGCTCCCCCCAGCTGTTCGACGGCGCCGGCGAGCGCATCCGCATGTTCCTTGTGGTGTCCCTGAAAACTCACCGCCACCTTGAGCACCTCGGGCTGCAGCAAACCACTGTCTGCCCCCAGCTGATAGGCCGCAATGGCTTCTCGCTCTGCCAGCCAGGCGGTGCCCAGGATGCGGATATCGGTCATCTGCGCTTCGCTGCTGGCGTTCGCCGCCAGTGCCAACCGGGGATTGCCGGCCATCAGGCCGATGGCGGCGCCGGACAGGGTCAGGCACAGGCCGTCGAACAGGAAGCGACGACGCGGGGTGATAATCAATTGCTCTGGCTTGTTCATCTTGCTGCTCCTTTGCCTCTGAAAACGCTTTGTCACTCTATTAATGCAGCAGGGAGGCAAAAGGTTCCCGAAAGATCAGGCAAGGGGTGAGAAAGGCGTGAGGCGTGAGGCGTGAGGCGTGAGGCGTGAGGCGTGAGGCGTGAGGCGTGAGGCAAAAATTGTTGGCGCCAACCGCGGCGGCCTCTGTTTTTCATCCAGACGCGACGCAATCCGTTACCGAACACATCCCGGTCGCACCACCAAGATAATGACATGAGGGTACGGCAACGGTTGTACTAGACTCTTTGAATCAAAGGGAAATGATGATTTATCCAACCTGAAGTCACATGACAGGGAGTCACTTATGTATTGCAATCCCCCTCATACTGCCAGATTCAATACCACCTTGCTGACCCTGTGCTCGTCACTACTGTTCACCCCTTGGGTGTCAGCCGATCACACCACCATCGAGGCTCACCGCATGCAGAGTAGCCAGCCGGGAGTCTCCGGCAGCAGCATAGAGCACCAGCTCGACAAGGCAAGAGTCTACTGTTACACCGGGACGCTGGGCGCCCTGGTTCAGGATACCGGTGGGAACCGCTATATCCTGTCCAACAATCATGTGCTGGCCAAGGAGAATGAGCCGGACAACAGTCTGGCGCCCGACGGCAACATCATAATTCAGCCGGGGCTGCTCGATGAAGGCCCCTGCTCCCTGTCGCTGGGTGACCCGGCGCATGAGGTCGGCTATCTGGCCGACTGGGTGCCGCTGCAGTTCGGCAAAGGCAAAAACCGACCGGAAAATACCGTGGATGCGGCCATCGCCAACAATGGGGGCATGAGTGCTGAGATTCTGGGGATCGGCGGCCTGTCCGGCAATACGGAGACAACGCCGTCGCCGGGACTGGCGGTGCAGAAGAGCGGACGCACCACCGGCCATACCTTCGGCCATGTCACCGCCGTGAATGTCACCCTGGTCGTGGACTATTCATCGGGTCAAGCCCTGTTCGTGGACCAGCTGGAACTAACCGGCTCCTGCATGAACTTTTCCGACTCCGGTGATTCGGGTTCGCTGATTGTGACCGTGCCCGAGGCCGACAACCAGGCCGACGCCGTGGGCCTGCTGTTTGCCGGCGGTGGCGACCTCACCTTTGCCAACCCCATCAACACAGTGCTAAGTGTGTTTGCACAGCCTTCCTTGACCATGGTTGCCGACGGCGACGCAGACCCTGATGCTGACAGCAGTGCTCTGGCAGACGTGTTAGCAACTTGCGATGACGGTGGTAACGACAGCGGTGCGGGTGGCCCCCCGGTCGATCCGCCGGGACGGGGCAACAAGAAGAACATGGAACACCCGGCGATGATCAACGCCAGCGCCGTGGCTCAACGTCATAGCGCCGCCCTGCTGGCCCTGCCCGGTGTGCACGGCCACGGCATTGGCCTGAACGCCCAGGGAATCCCGGTGATCCGGCTTTATACCGACAAGGGCGCCCGCCGGCCAACCGATACCCTGCCCGCCATGCTGGATGGCGTGGTCGTGGTGGCAGTACCGACCGGCCCCATTAAGGCCTATTAACCGAACCAAGCCGGCTCGAGGTTCAGAGTGCCTCGAGCCGGGCGTAGGCGGTCACCAGCCACTTGCTGCCGCCGTCGTTAAAGTTGACCTGCACCCGGCTCTGGGCGCCGGCGCCTTCGAAGTTGAGCACTATGCCCTCGCCAAATTTGGGGTGTAATACCCGCTGTCCCAGGCGGAAGCCGGTTTCGTTGAAGGTATCCTGCACCCTGTCCTGACTGAAGCGACCGTTGGGCACGGCGCGACTGACGGTGGCCTTGAGCCGGATTTCTTCCAGGCAGTCGGCGGGCAGCTCCTTGATGAAGCGGCTGGGCCGGTGGAACATTTCCCGACCGTAGAGGCGGCGGCTCTCGGCGTGGCTGATATAAAGCCTGCTCATGGCCCGGGTCATGCCCACGTAAGCCAGGCGGCGCTCTTCTTCCAGTCGCTGGCTTTCTTCCGCCGACTGCTGACTGGGGAACATGCCTTCTTCCACCCCCACCATGAACACCAGCGGGAATTCCAGGCCCTTGGCCGAGTGCAGCGTCATCAGCTGCACCGCATCGTCGAACTGATCCGCCTGACTCTCGCCCGCTTCCAGGGCGGCGTGAGACAGAAAGGCCGACAGCAACGGCATGTCGTCGTCTTCGGACGGGGTGAACTGGCGGGTGGCGCTGACCAGTTCTTCCAGGTTTTCTACCCGGGCCTGGGCCTTTTCGCCCTTTTCGGCCTGATACATGGCTTTGAGTCCGGACAACTCGATGACTCTGTCGGTCTGCACATGCAACGGCAATTCGCGGGTCTCGTCTTCCAGCTGGTTGATCAGCGCCAGAAAACGGCTCACCGCCGAGGCAGCCCGGCCGGTCAGCACCTTTTCTTCCACCAGCGCCCAGGCCGACTGCCACAGGGTGAGCTGCCGCTCCCGGGCCGCCTGGCGCACCAGGCCCAGGGTCCGTTCGCCGATGCCACGGGTGGGGGTATTGACGATCCGCTCGAACGCCGCCTCGTCGCCTCTGTTGTTCATCAGCCGCAGATAGCCCAGCGCATCCTTGATTTCCTGCCGATCGAAGAAGCGCAAGCCGCCGTAGATGCGATAAGGCAATCGCGCCTGGATCAGCGCCTCTTCCAGCACCCGTGACTGGGCGTTGTTGCGATACAGTATCGCTGCCTCGCTCAAGCTGCCGTCCTGCTGACGCCATTGCTTGATCCGCTCGACCACGAAGCGGGCTTCGTCCACCTCGTTGAAGGCGCCATAGAGGGCGATGGGTTCGCCTTCAGCGCCCTCGGTCCACAGCTCCTTGCCCATACGCTCAGCATTGTTGGCAATCAGAGTATTGGCGGCCTTGAGGATGGTACCGGTGGAGCGGTAGTTCTGCTCCAGGCGTATGGTGTCGGCACCGGGAAAGTCACGCAAAAAGCGGGCGATATTCTCCACCCGGGCACCGCGCCAGCCGTAGATGGACTGATCGTCGTCGCCCACTATCATCACCCGGGCCTGCTGGCCCGCCAACATCTGCAACCAGGCGTACTGAATGCTGTTGGTATCCTGAAATTCGTCCACCAGAATATGGCGGAATCGGTCCTGATAGTGGGCCAGAATATGGGGTTTATACAGCCACAGCTCGTGGGCGCGCAGCAACAGCTCGGCGAAGTCCACCAGTCCGGAGCGATCACAGGTGTCCTGATATACCTGATAGATACGCTGATAGGTTTGTTGCAGCGGATCCTTGAGCACCTGAATGTCTTTCGGGCGCAGGCCCTCGTCCTTGCGGGCATTGATGAAGCCGGCAACCTGCCGTGGCGGCCACTGTTTTTCATCCAGGTTCATGCCCTTGAGGATGCGCTTGAGCAGTCGCAGCTGGTCGTCCGAGTCCAGGATCTGGAAGTCCTGAGGCAGATTGGCATCCAGGTGATGGGCCCGCAGCAGCCGGTGCGCCAGACCGTGAAAGGTGCCGAGCCAGAGCCCGAACAGCCGACCGCCGAGCAGCTGCTCGACCCGGCCGCGCATTTCCGCCGAGGCCTTGTTGGTAAAGGTCACCGCCAGAATGGCCGACGCCGGCACCTGTTCCACCTGCATCAGCCAGGCGATGCGATGCACCAGCACCCGGGTCTTGCCACTGCCGGCACCGGCCAGCACCAGCATATTCTGGGCGGGAGCGGCTACCGCGTCCCTTTGCTTGTCGTTCATGCCGTCAAGCAGGCTGGATACATCCATCACAACTCCTGAAAATATTTACAGTATGGCGGCGATTATACCAACCCAATTCGATATGTGGTCGTTTTTAGGGCCGCAATCCCAGAGGCAACACAGCCGCCTCTCACGACACGCCATAAACCCATCCATGGGGGCTCGGAAATGCCATCCATGGCATTTCACGGTCGTGAGAGGCGTTCTCTGTTACCTCTTCTTGAACACCGAGTTACCCGAAGGCAGCACCAACAGGCGACTCTGCTGCATCTAGGAGAACAAAGGGATTTGCTCAGCCGACCATCCGCGCCACGGATGGCGCGGCTGAGCCCCCAGGGATGGGTTTACGGCGAGTCGGCGGAGCGGGCCCTTTGTTCGACTTTTATACAAAAATGAAATAGATCGTTTGTTTAGTGGGATTGGTATAACAGCTCCAGCATTTGCTCCAACCGCTCGAGGGCGACATGGGGCAAACAGTGCAGATCCGACTCGGTCCGGCCATTGTCGTTGAGCCACACCGCCTGGCAGCCGCTGTGCACGGCGCCGGCCACGTCGGTGTTGATATGGTCACCGATATGCAGAATTTCCGACAACTTCACGCCGGTCTGCTCCGCCAGCCGATGGAACATATCCGGTGCCGGCTTCATCCGGCCATCGGTACCGGCCCTGAGCACGATATCGAAATAGGGCGCCAGCTCGGTGCTCTCAATCGGCAGGTTGCCGTTGGTGATCACCGTCAGCCGGTATTTTTCTCCCAGCGTCGACAACACCCTGTGGGTCGCCTCCGGCACCCGGATTTTGCCGCGCTGTTCCAGAAAGCCCCGATAAAACTCCTCGGCCATGGCCGCCGCCCGCGCCTCATCCAGCCCCTGTTGCTGCAGGCCTTCGGTTAGCACCCGCAGGCGGCAGGCGCTCACGTCGTGGCTCAGTTCGGGTTGTTCCAGCAGCACTTGGCGCTTGATAGCCGCCAGGTTTTCCTTGCCGAGCAGCGTGGATTCCGGATGATGCTGCTTGAGCGCATCCAGCAGCCAGGCTTCCGCCGCCGCTATCACAGGCACGTTGTCGTACAGGGTATCGTCCAGATCGAAGCTGATGACCTTGACGGGGGTAAGTCGTTTATAAAAGCGCATGGGCATCTCTCTAAAATCTGTAGCCCGGCAGTAACAGGCACAGCACACCGACTCGCAACAAGTACATCCATGTATGCTCGACGACAGCATCCCTGCTGTCGACGGTCGGCTTAGCTGTATCCTGCAACTGCCCGGTTGAATCGTTCGCCAGATCGACCATAGCGTCGTCCGGCACATTTATTAAATTTTGATGCTCGATGTCGTCAGGCGCTCGAAATTGATGACTCAGGAATCCGACAGAGGACAAAGGGATCTGCTCAGCCGACCATCCGCGCCACGGACGGCGCGGCTGAGCCCCCAGGGAGGGGTTTACGGCGTGTCGGCTGAGCGGGCCCTTTGTCCAACTTTCGCCCCTGAATATCCAGGCGTCAGACGTCTTCATCCTTGCTGCGTTTGGCTCTGGGGTGGGCCTGATCGTAGGCCTTGGCCAGATGCTGAAAGTCCAGATGGGTATATATCTGGGTGGTGGCCAGATCCGCATGGCCCAGCAGCTCCTGAACCGCCCGCAGGTCGCCGCTCGACTCCAGCATATGGGTGGCGAAGGAATGGCGCAGCTTGTGCGGATGAATATGGCTCGACAACGCCTGCTTGCCCCCCCACTGGGCCAGCCGCAGCTGCACGCTGCGATGACTGATGCGCCGCTGTTGCTGGCTGACAAACAGTGCCGGCTCGTCGGGGCCCGCCAGGCCGCCGCGTACCTTGAGCCACTTGTCCAGCCACTCCAGCGCCATGCGGCCCACCGGCAATATGCGCTCCTTGTTGCCCTTGCCGATCACCCGCACCTGACGCTCGGCAAACCGAATGTCTCCCAGGTTCAGGTTAACCAGCTCGGCCAGCCGCAGGCCGGAAGAATACATCAGCTCCATGATGGCCCGGTCGCGTACTGCCAGCGGATCCGTCTCGTCGATGTTCATCAGCTGATGCAGTTCGTCCACGTCCAGGTTCTTGGGCAGGGGCCGACCCTGCTTGGGCGCGCTGACGCCCCGGGCGGGATTGGCGGTCAGCTCACCCTGCAGAATAAGCCAGTCGCAGAAACTGCGCAGGCTGCTGAGCTTGGTGGCGATGGAGCGCGGCGACAACCCACCCTTGTGCATGCGGGTGGCCAGGCCCCGCACATGGCTGACCGTGAGCGCCGGCCAGCCGTCGAGCGACAACTCGGTCAGCTGGGCGGCCATGGCGTTGAGGTGACGGCCGTAGCTGTCGCGGGTGTGTACGCTCAGCTGGCGCTCTACCCGCAGGTATTCGAGAAAGTCGGTGATGGCCGGAGTCAGTTCAGCGGTCGTCATCGGCCACCGATGCCGGTAGTTCCGAGGCTGCTAGTTCCGAGGTCGATAACACCAGCTTGGGCAGTAACAGCGCGAGAATATCGGCCAGCTGACGGATCAGCAGGGTATCCATGCCCGAGCGATAATGACCGCTGTCGATGCTGCCAAACGCCAGCAGGCCCATTTCACCGCGGTTGCCCAGACGGATCAGGGCGCAGGAATTCACCATGGCGTCCTGGAACAGACGATGCTTCTCATCCTTGCCGAGTCGACCCAGATAGACATCCTGGCTCGCCATCCGCTCGCGATAGAGCCGTTCCAGCTGCTCGCCGGCCGGACTCTGCTCGCTCGGATAAGTGTGCGGATCCAGCACCAGCCGCAGCCCCGATATGCCCAGTTGCTCTTGCAGCGTGCGGCGCATGCACAGCTCCAGCTCGCTCACACTGGTACATTCAAACAACCCAGGAATCAGATCCATATAGACCCGAAATATACGCTCGTTTTCTCCGGCCACCGTCATCAACCCGGTGATTTCATCTTCCAGCTCGTAGATGCGCTGGCGCTGGCGGTCCAGTTTTACTTCCACCAGCGACACGCTGCCATGCTGTTCGTGGGGCAGCCGCAGCTGCTCCAGCAGGCTGCGATGCCGGTCGAAGAAATGGGGCCGGGCGGCCAGATAGTCGGCAATCTGGCTGTCGTTCAGGCCCGTTTCCGCACACTGGCTGCTCTTGGTTACCTGATCAGTCACCTTCTCGGTCATAGGTTGATCTGCCCGTCAAACACATGTTCCGCCGGGCCCGTCATGTACACCGGCTTACCCGGCCCCTTCCAGGCGATGCTGAGGCTGCCGCCGGGCAGCTGAACCTGCACCCGGTCCGCCAGCTTGCCCCAGCTCATGCCCATGACCGCTGCCGCACAGGCACCGGTGCCGCAGGCCAGGGTTTCCCCCGCACCGCGTTCATGCACCCGCAGCTTGACCTCGCGGGCATTGAGGATCTGCATGAAGCCGACGTTGACCCGGGACGGAAAGCGCTCGTGATTTTCCAGCTCGGGGCCCAGGGTGGCGACCAGATCGGTGTTTATATCGTCCACTTCCAGCACGCAGTGCGGGTTGCCCATGGACACGGCGCCGCAGAGCACCGTCTGCTGCCCGGCTCGCACCAGATAGGTTTTCTCCGCCTTCTGGGCCTTGAACGGGATTTTGGCCGGGTCAAATTCGGGCACGCCCATGTTGACCGTGACCTGATTGTCCTTCTCGAGCTGCAGCACTATGTTGCCTTTCTGGGTGCTGACGCTGATCCTGTCCTTGTGAGTCAGCCCCTTCAGCCGCACGAAGCGGGCGAAGCAGCGGGCCCCGTTGCCGCACTGTTCCACCTCGGAGCCGTCGGCATTGAAGATGCGATAGTGAAAGTCGAGGTCCGGATCATAGGGCGGCTCGACCAGCAGCAGCTGGTCGAAACCGATACCAAAATGACGGTCGGCCAGCTGCCGAATCACCTCGGGATTGAAAAATACCTTCTGGGTGACGCCATCGACCACCATAAAGTCGTTGCCGAGCCCCTGCATCTTGGAAAAGTGGATCACGATTACCCCTCAGGATTCGGGCAACAGGCTTTCGCCCCGCCACAAATCGGCCAGTTGCTCGCGCTCGCGCACCACCAGGGCCTGATCTCCGTCCACCATCACTTCGGCAGCCCGCGGGCGGCTGTTGTAGTTGGAGGCCATCACGAAGCCATAGGCTCCGGCGGAACGCACGGCCAGCAGGTCACCTTCGGTGATCGCCAGCTCCCTGTCCTTGCCGATGAAGTCGCCGGTTTCACACACGGGGCCCACCACGTCATAGACGGCGGCCGGGCGTTCCAGGGTCTTGTCCAGCGGGATTATGGCCTGCCAGGCGCTGTACAGGGCCGGGCGGATCAGGTCGTTCATGGCCGCATCGACGATGGCAAAATTCTTGGCTTCACCGGGCTTCAGATGCTCCACCCGGGTCAGCAGCACGCCGGCGTTGGCGGCAATGGCCCGGCCCGGCTCGAACACCAGGGTCAGGTTGCGATCCTGCAGCCGCGCCTTGAGCTGTTCGGCATAGCTGCTGGGCTCGGGCGGTGTTTCGTTGTCGTAACGCACGCCCAGGCCGCCACCCACGTCCAGATGATGGATATGAATGCCGTCTTCGGCCAGGGCATCGATCAGCGCCAGCAGCTTGTCTACCGCTTCCAGGAAGGGCGACAGCTCGGTCAACTGGGATCCGATATGGCAGTCTACCCCGTGAATCTCGAGGTGCTCCATGGTCGCCGCCTGACGATAGATATCCCGGGCCTGCTCGATGGGAATGCCGAACTTGTTTTCCTTCAGGCCGGTGGAAATATAGGGATGAGTACCCGCATCTATGTCCGGGTTCACCCGAATGGAAATGGGCGCCTTGCGGCCCATATCGCCCGCCACCTGGTTGATGCGCGCCAGCTCGGCCACCGACTCCACGTTGAAGCAGAAGATGTTCTGCTCCAGGGCGAAACGGATTTCATCGACCCGCTTGCCGACGCCGGAAAACACCACCTTGCCGGCATCGCCACCGGCGGCCAGCACACGGCACAGCTCGCCCTTGGACACGATATCGAAACCGGATCCCAGCCGGGCCAGTACGTTGAGCACCGCCAGGTTGGAGTTGGCCTTCACCGCGTAACAGATCAGATGATTCACATCACCGGCGGCCTGGTCAAAGGCACGCCAGTGCCGTTCCAGGGTGGCGCGAGAATAGACATAGAGCGGCGTGCCGTGTTGCTCGGCCAGACGACTAAGATCGCAGGCTTCACCGTAAAGGCGGCCATCGTCCTGATAATTAAAATAATCCAAGATATTTTCCTTTACGACTGCTCAACCCGGGGTTGCTTTTGCTCCGTGTCCGGCAGAGCCAGCGGGCCTTTCAGACCGCATGCCGCCAGACTCAGACACAGGGCAACCAGTGCGGTTAGCTTGAATATGTTCATAGGATGACTGTGAATATGTTTCCAGGCTCTTATAATCGCATTCACATTCTCAAAAGCAATAGGAAGCGGGCGATGAAAGACAGTGAGTTCCATGCCTTGGCGGATGCCATTTACCAGCATATTGAAGAGTGCATAGATAGAAGCGGGGTCGATATCGACTGCGAAACCATCGGCGGCGTCATGACGCTGACCTTCGAGAACAACATCAAGTTCGTGATCAACCGCCAGGAGCCTCTGCATCAGATCTGGCTGGCCACCCGGGAAAACGGCCATCACTTCGCCCTGCAGGGCGACCAGTGGATCGATAACCGTCAGGGCGTTGAACTGCTAAGTTGGCTGAGCCTGCAGGCTCAGCGCCAGGGTGATACCGAACTCGCGCTCTAACCAGCAGGGAAGGGCCGGGAGTCTTCCCGGTCTTCCTTGACGGTTCTGTAGGGCAGCACGCGCTGTTGCCCTCCCTCCGCCACGATTTCGTAATACTGCGGCAGATTGAAATGGGCAAAATGGCTCTGTCCTGCCACCTGCTGGTGGGAGGTATAGAAGCGATTGATGCTCTGCACCAGCTCGTCCTTGCTGCCGGCCACCTGCCGATAAACCTCGACCCGATTGGCCTCATCCAGAATATAGAGGTTATAGTCATCGCCGCTGTCTTCGAAGAAGAACTGCATCAGTCCCTCACTGGCATAGACATCCACCACTTCCGGGACCGGCTTGCCTTCCTGCTGATCCAGCCGCAAGGTGCTATGGGTCGGCTTCTGCCTAGGCAAGGGCTCGCTGATGGCACCTTTCCGCTGTTGCACGCTGACCCCGCGCCGTTCGAAGAAGATGCTGTATTCTTCGCTGCCCAGTAACAGGGTCTTGACGGTACTGCCCTGATCCCGGGCCAGCCGCAGGCCGATACATTCATTGATCAGCTGCTCGAAACGAGTGCGGATCAGGCTGCGGAAATTAAAGCTGTAACAGAACACCTGCAGGCTTTCGGGTACATTGGCCCCCTGATGCATCTTGCCGAGAATGGTGGTGAGCGCGTCCAGCACCGCCGTGGGGCCGCTGAAGTGCAGGCTGCGTATTTCGTCCCAGGAGTTGCGATAGAGCACCTCTACCGAGCCCACCAGATTTTCCAGCTGCTGGCCGAAGCTGAAGGGATCGCTGGTCTTGGCGTTGAATTCAATCGGCCTGCCGCGCCAGTGGGCGGTGGGATCCTGCTCCAGATTGAGAAAGATACCGAGCTGGCACACCTCGCAGGGTCGGCTTAGCGCCAGGTTGCTGGGCGATGGCGCTCGTACCGGGAAGAGTCGCGCCAGATCGCCGCAATACTCCTGCAAATGCCGTTGGCTGATATCGGTATTCTGGTTGAACAGGTGTAGCCGGGTATCGGACACCAGCAGGCCGTTGAAGTGAGCCCAGGCGATCAGCTTGCCGGCATAACCGCTGTATTCAAGCGCGCTGCGGCCTATGATGTCGGCGGGTGTCAGTCCGTATTTGTACAGGTACCAGCCGGCCTTGTTGAGCCGCCCTTCGGGTACCTGCACCAGGCTGATGTCCGGCTCGCTCAGATCCGGCGCTATGTGCAGGTTGATCAGCTGTACCTTGCCCGGCAGGTTTTCGAAGGCCGCATAGAGCTTGCGCGACAGAATACCGATGTCTTCCGGGTTGATCGACTCGCTGATGTTGTTGCGCCGGGCAAACTGGATCAGATTGCGATAGCTCTGCATCAAGGCTTCCAGCAGCTCGCCGTAGGCCGATTTGACCTCCTCTACCTTCCAGTGAGCTCTGTCGTTCAGCAAGGCGACTTTTTCCATTGACCAACCCCAGGCAGACACCAGTTGGTTTATCTGGGTTCGCCGCCAGTTATCCTGGTCCTGATCGTCGCTGTCCTGACTCAGATCCAGCCCTTCCGACACCTTGAGATAAAAACAGCGCCGCACCAGATCGAGCCGTTTGTCATCACCGATGGACTTGAGGTATCCGGTCACCTTTTCCAGCATCAGCATATAGTGATCCTGACGCTCATCGAGCCGGTCGGCGGTATGGAAATGCCCCTTGAGATGACGGCAGAGCAACTGGGTGTCCGGATATTCGTGGGAATAGGCTTCCATCAGCACCGTTTTCAGCACCGCCTTGTAGGGAGAGTCGATACTTTTGTACAGCTGCCACAGGGCCGAACCGAAATACTCCTCCGCCGGAATCCGGTCAAAGCCGCCCAGGTCCAGCCATTCGTCGGTATTGAGGGTGCCGTTGGCAAACTGTTCGACCACAAAACGGTCGTAGCGGGGTCCCAGCTTGCCCGGGGCGAACATCCATACCAGCCGCTTGCCGGCGATACGCAGGTGGCTGCGGTAAAACTCGTCCAGCAACAGCAGATGCTGGGCGCTGCCACAGCTTTCCCCTTCAACCGACTGCTGGTTGTCGGTACGAAACTTGTTGTCCGGGATCAGGAACAGATTGAGCTCGACCTGCCGCTGCTCGGCCCACTGGGAAATCAGCAGGCATTTCTGCTGCAGCCGGGCGACGCGTTCCGGCGCCATCCGGTGAGAATAACAGACCCAGACATCCAAATCGGAGTGGCGGCTCTGGCCAATAGAAGAGGTGCTGCCCATGGAATAGAGGCCGAATATTTCGCTCCGACCGTGCTCCAGCCCCTGATGACCGTTGGCGGCCTGGCAGAGTTCATCGATGAACTCCTGCTGACGTTGATTGGGCAGGAAGTGACACACACCCGCAGGCACATCACCCGGCACATAGCCCGGCAACAGGGGGTGGTGATAGTGCAGCAGCACCGGCAGCAACTGAAATACCTGCTGGCCGTAACGGCTCATCACCGCCAGGGCTCTAGCCTGTTTCTGCTGGTTAAACTGCTCACATCGCTCGACGAGCCGGTGAAAATTCGCGTGCAAGGGTTCAGGCCTTTGGTGGACCGACACAGACCTGGGACAGGTCAAAAGTGTGATCATGGTAACAATTAGCCGATAGATGAACAATATGTTGCAGGACACATTTCGGCAACATGCCATTGTGCCGGTTTTCCCCCCTGTAAAGCGCCGACAGGAATGATAGTATCGGCGTATTAATGGACACAAAAAAAGAGACTCAAATGGCAAATCGCATCATCCGCATCGCCACCCGCAAGAGCCTGTTGGCGCTGTGGCAGGCCCATTATGTCAAAGCCCGTCTGGAGCAGCTACACCCCCATATCGGTGTCGAGCTGGTGCCGATGACCACTCAGGGTGATGTACTGCTCGACACCCCCCTGTCCAAGATTGGCGGCAAGGGGCTCTTCATCAAGGAGCTGGAGCAGGCCATGCTGGACGGCCGCGCCGATATTGCCGTGCACTCGATGAAAGACGTGCCGGTGGAATTTCCCGAGGGCCTGGGCCTGACCGTGATCTGCGAGCGGGAAGATCCGCGCGATGCCTTTGTTTCCAATCATTATACTCACTTGGAACAATTGCCGGCCGGCGCCATCGTGGGAACGGCCAGCCTGCGCCGCGAATGCCAGATCCGCGCCCGTTACCCGCATCTTGAGGTCAAGACCCTGCGCGGCAACGTGCAGACCCGGCTGCGCAAGCTGGATGAAGGCCAGTACCATGCCATCATCCTCGCCGCCGCCGGCCTCAAACGACTGGAGCTGGACGACCGTATTGCCGGCCTGATGAGCCCGGAAGACAGCCTGCCCGCCAACGGCCAGGGCGCCGTGGGTATAGAATGTCGGCTGGATGATGCGGAGCTACTCGAGCTGCTGGCACCGCTCGATCACCACGACACCCGGCTGCGGGTGGTCGCGGAACGCGCCATGAACCACGGCCTGCAGGGCGGCTGCCAGGTGCCTATTGGCTCTTATGCCGAACTTCAAGGTGATCAGCTCTGGCTGCGCGGCCTGGTCGGTCGTCCCGATGGCAGCCAGATCATCTATGAAGAGATAACCGGTCCCGCCACCCAGGGTGAGAGCATGGGCTCCGAACTGGCCAGGCGTCTGCTGGCCCGGGGCGCAGACCAGATACTGGATGAGGTTTACCGGTCATGACGCCGCTGGTGGTACGCGCCGAACCGCAGGCCGCCAGCCTGAGTCAGGATCTGCTGGCCGCTGGCCATCAGCCGGTGACCAGCCCGCTGCTGAGTTTTGTCGAGGGTGCCGAACTCGACCGGCTGCCCGCCCTGCTCGGCGACCTGTCGACCCTGGATTATGTGATAGCGGTCAGCGTACAGGCGGTCCATTTCACCGATAATGCCCTGAAACAACAGGGCCATGGCTGGCCTAAGACCAACTATATTGCCGTAGGCGATGCCACCGGCAAGGCCTTTGCCGCCATGGGTGTTCCCGGGGTCGCCGTGCCCGAGGATCCCCGCTCCGAAGGCATTATTTCTCTGCCAGCCTTGCAGCAGCTGACGGGCCGTCGGGTGGTGATTTTACGGGGCAATGGCGGTCGCCATCTGATCGCCCCCACCCTGATGGAAAGAGGCGCTCTGGTCGATTACTGCGAGGTCTACCGCCGCTGTTACCATAAAGATTCGAGCGGCGCCCTGGTGAAAAGCTGGCAGAGCCGGGACGTGGACAGTATTATCATCACCAGTGGCGGCCTGCTGCATCACGTTGTTCAGCTGGCGGCCGTCAGCGCAAGGGACTGGCTGCTAAGCCGTTTATTGATTGTTCCCAGCATCCGGGTCGCCCAAAAGGCCAGGGAGCTGGGGTTCACTCGGGTCATTAATGCAGAAGGTGCATCCAATCAGGCACTGATTGCCGCTCTGGATGAAAGGAAACGGAATGACAGACAAGACTGACGATAAAAAAGAACATCAGAACACGGCGGTCGCCGGCAAAGTGGATGCCGATGTGACCCCCAAACAACAACAGGCAGTGCCACCAACGACGCCTTCCGCTTCGGATCCAAAGGAACCGGAAAAGAAAGAGCCAGAGCAGAAAAAAGCCTCTTCGTCCGGCAAGATACTGGCCATTATCGCCATCATCATCGCCATGGTGCTGGCGGCGATACTGTACTGGCATGGCCATAATCAGGCGCTGGCCCAGACCGAACAGCTGAACCGGATGCAGGCCGAACTGCAACAGCAGCAGAGCCGCCTCGAGCAGGCCGAAGCCGAGCAGAGCCGCAAGCTGGCCGCCGTGGTCAGCAACCAGAACAGCACCAGCGAACAGCTCGAAGGGCTGTCACACAAGGTGCTGGATCTGGACAGCAAGCGCCCCAACGACTGGATGCTGGCAGAAGCAGAGTATCTGGTGCGCATGGCCGGTCGCAAGCTCTGGCTGGAGCAGGACGCCGTCTCCGCAGCCATGATGCTGGCCAATGCCGACGAACGTCTGGCCGCCCTCAATGATCCCGGTCTGACCCCGGTGCGCCGCGCCCTGGCGGACGATATCGCCAGCATCAAATCGGTGAGAAAAGTCGATCGGGAAGGCCTGGTGATCAAGCTCAACAGCATCAGCAATCAGGTCGACAAGCTCACGCTGGCCGGTGTCATCATGACCCGGGCCGAAGAGCCTGATTTCTCCCTGTCCGAGTCGGTCAGCGACTGGAAGGAAAATCTGAAGAAAAGCTGGGCCAGCTTCAGTGATGATTTCGTGACAGTGCGCCGTCGCGACGGCAACGTGGAAGCCCTGCTGTCACCGCAGCAACACTGGTATCTGAGCGAAAACCTCAAGGGCAAACTGTTGCTTGCTCAGCTGGCGGTGTATCGCGAGCAGCAGGAAATCTACGACAGCTCCCTGGCCCAGACCAGACAATGGCTGCAGGACTATTTTGCCGACGACAGCGTGCGCCAGTTCATACTGGAACAGCTGAAGCAGCTTGATGGCCAGCAGATAAAAGTGGACTATCCCGAGCAATTCAGCGCTCAGGAACGCCTGCAGCAACTGCTGGATGACAGGCTGCAACGCCTGCTGACCGGCCTGTAAGGGGGAGTCCATGATACGTCTTGCCATTATCGTCGCCATCCTGGTTGCCGGCCTGATCATAGGCCCGGATATCACCGGCCAACAGGGTTATGTGCTGGTGGCCGCCGCTAACTACACCATCGAAACTACCGCTACCGTCTTTCTGGTAGCTGTAGTGCTCTTCTATGTGTTGCTGCTGTTTGTCGAATGGCTGCTGGGTCGAATCTTTGGCGTCAGCCATCGCACCCGCAGCTGGTTTGCCGGCCGCCGCCGTCGCAAGGCTCTGAGCTATACCCAGAGTGGTATGCAGGCGTTGGTGGCAGAAGATTATGCCACCGCTGAAAGGATGCTGCTCAAGGGCACCAGGGGCAACGATCAGACCCTGCTCAACTATCTGAATGCGGCCACCGCCGCCCAGGCTCTGGGCCACGAAGAAAAGCGTGACGACTACCTGCGTCAGGCTCATGAGCAGAGCCCGGGCGCCGGTCTGGCCGTTGGCCTGACTCAGGCTCGACTGCAATATCAGCAAGGGCAACTCGAACAGGCACTGGCCGGCGTACGTCAGCTGGAGAAAGAGTACGGCAGCCAGCCTGCCCTGCTCAAGCTGCAGAAAGACGTCTATTTCGCCACCGGTGAATGGTCGTCACTGCTGGGCACCCTGGATGCATTGGCTGGAAAAGGGCTGCTCGAGGCCGAAGAGCAGCAGGTACTGAAACAGCAGGCTTATGCCGGCTGGTTTGACAGCACCGCCAACGCCGATGGTAGCGAGGGACTGATTGCCCTGTGGCAGGGCCTGCCGCGCAAGGAAAAATACCAGGCCGAGATTCTGGCCCCGCTGTGCGAGCGGCTGATCGGACTCAAAGCCCACAAGGAAGCGCAGCAACTGCTGCTGGAAGGCCTGAACAAGCAAACCGATCCACGGCTGCTGGCCTGCATGACCCGGCTGCAACTGAGCGACTATCATCCGCTGCTGACGGTGCTGGAGAAGAAGGCGAAGCAGGAAACCCTGCCCGAACTGCACTCCACCCTGGGCCAGCTGTATCTGAAAGACGGCAAGTCGGAAGAAGCGGAAACGCATCTGCAGCAGGCGGTGGCGCTCAAGCCCTGCGCCGGCGACTATGTGCTGCTGGCCGGTCTGGCAGAAAAGCGCAAGGAGCTGGCCAAGGCCAACGACTACTATCGTCACAGCCTGGCGCTGGGCACCTGAGCCATTGCCCTGAATGCAAAAAGAGGAGCTTCGGCTCCTCTTTTTTATGTCTGCACGGCAGGACTGTAGGTTGGCGATGAGCGCAGCGAATCCCAGCACTCCGTAGCCGGCTTCGTGTTGGAATTCGCTGCGCTCATACCAATCCAAATAAAAATATGATCTATTTAAAAGCTGGACACGAGAGGAAACAGAGTCACCTCCCACGACACGCCATGAACCCATCCATGGGGGCTCGGGAAATGCCATCCTTGGCATTTCACGGTCGTGGGAGCCGATCTCTGTTGCC
>JBFGZI010000013.1:0-18125 GCA_041586855.1 Oceanisphaera sp.
GCGGCCAAAACACGGGTATTGCAGCTGATAGCCAGGGGCAAAAGCGAGGGCGCCGACTGCCTGCTCGACGGCAGCCATGTTCAGGTAAGCGGCTACCCGGACGGCAACTGGCTGGGGCCGACCCTGTTCGGCGGCGTGACCAGCGATATGACCATTTATAAAGAAGAGATCTTCGGCCCCGTGCTGCTGGTGATAACGGTAGACAGCCTGGATGAAGCCATCGCCCTGGTGAACGCCAATCCCTATGGCAACGGCACCTCTATATTCACCGCCTCGGGGGCGGCGGCCCGCAAATATCAGCACGAGATCCAGGTCGGTCAGGTGGGCATCAACGTGCCCATACCGGTTCCGTTGCCGTTTTTCTCCTTCACCGGCTGGCGCAACTCCTTCTATGGGGATCTGCATGCCTACGGCAAGCAGGCGGTGCGTTTCTACACCGAAACCAAGACCATCACAGCCCGCTGGTTCGATGATGAGGCCGTGGCCGGACCCAATATGTCGATTCACCTGAAATGACAGCAAAGTCTGTCCCTTGGTCACAAATCCAGAATAGGAGAACAGCTTGGTTTTTAGCTCAATGTTTGCACTTCGGCCAAAGGGCCAGCTCCGCCGACGCGCCGTGAACCCATCCCTGGGGGCTCCGCTGCGCCATCCCTGGCGCAGAGGGTGCGGCGAAGCAGACACCCCTTGCCCTCCTTGTTTGCCATCGAGTTTCCAGACAGCCTTCAACAGGCACTGTGGGCGTAGGGCGACGCAGCGGCAGGGATTGCTGTATTCGACTGTCACATGCCAGGGATGGCATGTGCCGAGCGACACAGGGATGTGCTCGAAGCGTGTCGAAGGAAGCAACCCTGCTGATGCGTCGCTTTGCCCGGACTGTCGGTGGCTTGTTATCAGGCTTAAAGCCACGACCAAAGGGAGATATTATGGACTTTGAACTGAGTGACGAACAGCGCGCCTTCATTGAGCTGGCCGGTGACTTTGCCCGTAACGAACTGGAGCCCCATGCCGCCGACTGGGATCGGGACCATCACTTTCCGGTCGAGGTGCTGCAAAAGGCCGGCGAGCTCGGCTTCTGTGGCCTCTATACCCCCGAACCGGCCGGTGGCCTGGGTCTGAGCCGGCTCGACGCCAGCCTGATCTTCGAACGCCTGTCCATGGGCTGCACCTCCACCACCGCCTTCCTCACCATCCACAACATGGTCACCTGGATGGTGGCGAGTTTCGGAGCAGAGGGCAGCTGGGAACGCTGGGGCGAAGGCCTGGTCAGTGGTCGCCTGCTCGGCTCCTACTGCCTGACCGAAGCCAATGCCGGATCCGACGCCGCCGCCCTGAAAACCAGTGCCCGCCGGGTCGGTGACCATTACGAGCTCAACGGCAGCAAGATGTTTATCTCCGGTGCCGGCAGTACCCAGGTGCTGGTGGTCATGGCCCGCACCGGTGGTGAGGGCGCCGGTGGCATTTCCGCCTTCGCGCTGGATGCGGACAGCCCGGGCATCAGCTATGGCCGGCCCGAGGACAAGATGGGCTGGAACAGTCAGCCGACCCGCACCGTCACCTTCGAAGGGGTCAAGGTACCGGCCGGGCAACGGCTGGGGCGGGAAGGCGAGGGCTTCAAGATAGCGATGAAGGGGCTGGATGGTGGGCGTATCAATATCGCCAGCTGCTCGCTGGGCACGGCCCAGCAGGCGCTGAACAAGGCGCGGCAGTATCTGCAGGAGCGCAGCCAGTTCGGCCGCAAGTTGGCCGAGTTTCAGGCGCTGCAATTTACCATTGCCGACATGGCCACCGAGCTGGTGGCGGCCCGCCAGTTGGTGCGGCTGGCCGCCTGCAGGCTGGACGGGGGGCATGCGGATGCCACCACCTATTGCGCCATGGCCAAGCGGTTTGCCACCGATGTGGGGTTTAGGGTGTGCGATCAGGCGCTGCAGTTGTATGGCGGCTACGGTTATATCCGGGAGTATCCGCTGGAGCGTTATCTGCGCGATACCCGGGTGCATCGTATTCTGGAGGGCACCAACGAGATAATGAAGCTGCTGATCGCCCGCCGGGTGTTGGCGGAAGGGAGCGGGGAGTTGTGATGACGGTTGTGGAAAAGGGGGCGCAAGTCGGACAAAGAGCCTGCTCGGGACAGCGGAGTCTTCGGGTGGCACTTCCAACAGACAGCTCCGAGTCGTTCAAGAGGCAACAGGGATTGCCTCCGCCGACCGTCACATGCCATGGATGGCATGTGTGAGCTTACATGGATGTACTCGTAGCGTGTCGGCGGAGGTGGCCCTGTTGCCTCTGAAGGTGCGGTATAAGGAGAATGCATGAGCGGCCTGATCATTGAGGAATATCCAACAGAAGATGGTAAACGCATCGGTCATATCCGGCTGAATGCCGAGCGCAGCCTCAATGCCCTGACACTGGAGATGATCGAGCAGATGTTGCCGACCCTGAGGGCCTGGCAGCAGGAGCCGCAGCTGGTGGCGGTGCTGCTCGATGGCGCGGGTGACAAAGCCTTCTGCGCCGGCGGCGATGTGGTGACGCTGTATCACGCCATTTGCGAAAACGGGCCTGCCGATGAGCGGGGGCTGGCGCCGGTTCCCGAACTGGCGGTGCGCTTCTTCGAGCAGGAATACCGGCTCGATTACCTGCTGCATACCTTCGGCAAGCCGGTGCTGTGCTGGGGCGGCGGCATCGTCATGGGCGGCGGCATGGGGCTGTTCAGTGCCAGCTCGCACCGTATCGTCACCGACACCAGCCGGCTGGCGATGCCGGAAGTGACCATAGCGCTGTATCCGGATGTGGGCGGTAGCTGGTTTCTCAATCATTTACCGCCGGGACTGGGGGAATTTATCGCCCTGACCGGTTGCGCCATCAATGGGAACGACGCTCACTGGCTGGGACTGGGCAACAGGGCCATCGCCGCCGGCAAGAGAGCCGAGTTGCTGCCGGCCTTGCTGGCGGTGGCAGACTGGCGTCGGCCCGAGGCGATGGTAAATGCGGTACTGCGGCAACTGGAAGCAGACTCGGTGGATGCCTTTGCCGGCTTGTCGTCCCCCTTGCTGCAGTACCAGCCACAGATCCGCCATCTGCTGGATAAAGACCGACTGGAGGACAAGGTGGCGGCGATACTCGGCGCCGAACTGGAAGATCCCTGGTATCACAAGGCCCGGCAAAGCCTGGCGGCGGGAAGCCCGCTGGCGATAGCGGTGATCACCGAGCAATTACGCCGTAGCCGGCATAGCTCCCTGGCCGAGGTGTTTCGCCAGGAGCTGGCGCTGTCGGTGCAGTTGTGCCGGTTTCGGGAGTTTGCCGAAGGCGTGCGGGCCCGATTGATCGACAAGGACAACCGACCCGACTGGACTTTCGACAGCCTGAAAGACGTGGACGAAGGGATATTGGCGGCTTTGTTTGAATCACCCTGGCCGGTCAATCCGCTGGCAGATCTGTAACGGAGGTAAGCATAATGGCGACGATTGCATTTATCGGTCTGGGCAATATGGGCAGTCCCATGGTGGTGAACCTGGTCAAGGCCGGGCACAGGGTGCAGGTATACGACTTGCAACCCGAAGCCGTTCAACGTGTCGCCGGGCAGGGAGCCATGGCGGCCGAGTCTGCCGCCGAGGCGGTGCAGCAGGCAGAGGTGGTGATCACCATGCTGCAAAGCGGTAGCCAGGTGGACTCCCTCTATGTGAGTGGTGCCGATCCCCTGTTTGATCATCTGGCGGCGGGCACCCTGGTGATCGACTGCTCTACCATAGACGCGGCCACCGCCCGAGCCACGGCTGCCCAGGCCATGACTCATGGTCTGGAGTTTATCGACGCGCCCGTATCCGGTGGGGTGGCCGGTGCCGAGGCCGGCACCCTCACCTTTATTGTCGGGGGCACGGCGGCACAATTTGCCCGGGCCGAGCCCATCTTGGGCCAGATGGGGCAGAAGATACTGCATGCGGGAGAGCACGGGGCGGGGCAGATAGCCAAGGCCTGCAACAACATGCTGCTGGCGGTGCAGATGGCGGGCACCTGTGAGGCGCTTAACATGGGCATCAACAACGGCCTGGACCCCAGGGTGCTGTCGGAGATCATCAAGCAGAGCTCGGGCAACAACTGGGTGCTGCAGCTATATAACCCGGTGCCGGGCGTGATGGACAAGGTGCCCGCCGCCCGTGGTTATCAGGGGGGCTTTCAGGTCAAACTGATGTGCAAGGATCTGAATATCGCCATGGATCTTAGCCGGGACAGCGGCTCACCGGTCCCCATGGGGTCGGCCGCCAGGGCGCTGTTCAACCTGCATCAGGTGGCGGGCCATGAAGAGCTGGATTTTTCCAGCCTGCTGAGGTTGTTCAAACAAGGGAAGTAGTGCCGGTTTACCATAAATCGCTTGGTGATGTTGTTGACTGCAGGAAACCGGACAAAGGGCACTACTCCGCCGACACGCCGTAAACCCTTCCCTGGGGGCTCAGCCGCGCCATCCCTGGCGCGGATGGTCGGCTGAGCAGACACCCTTTGCCCTCATCAAAGCTGTGGAGTCGCCTGATCACGCCACCAACGGTCAGCTTCAGACGATGCAAGAGGCTGCAGGGGTTGCCTCCCATGACCATCACATGCCATGGATGGCATGTGTGAGCTTACAGGGATGTACTTGCAGCGCGTCAGGGGAGGCAGCCCTGCTGCCTTTTTGCTGCAAGGCTTACAAACGATAGGTGTTTTTCCGATAAGGAGACAAGCAATGGATATCAAAGGCAAGGTGGTGGCGATAACCGGTGCGGGCCGGGGGCTGGGGCAGGCGATGGCCCATCATCTGGCCCGGCAGGGTGCGACGCTGGCGCTGATTGACAATAACGAGAAGGACCTGGCCAAAAGCGGAGAAATGGTCGCGGCCACCGGATCCCGGGTGGGGGTCTATTTGTGTGATATCACCGATGAAACCCAGGTAACGGACACTTTCGGTCATCTGGTGCGGGAGCTGGGCGGGCTGGATGTGCTGGTTAATAATGCAGGCCTGATGCGCGATGCTCTGCTGGTCAAGCTGGAAGAGGGCAAGGTTGTCAGCAGGATGAGCCTGCAACAGTGGCAGCAGGTGGTGGATGTCAATCTCACCGGTACCTTTCTCTGCGGTCGGGAGGCGGCGGCGATCATGGCCGAGCGGGGAGAGGGAGGCCTTATCGTCAATATTTCCTCGGTGGCCCGGGTCGGGAATCGGGGCCAGAGCAACTATGCGGCCACCAAGGCCGGGGTGGCCGCACTGGTGGTGTGCTGGGCCGGCGAGCTGAGTCGCCATGGCATCCGGGTGGCGGGTATCGCCCCGGGAGTGATCGCGACCCCCATGACTGCCCAGATGAAGCCGGAGGCGATGGCACGCATCACCGGTAATATACCCCTGGGTCGTCTGGCCGAGACAGACGAGCTGGTGCACAGCCTGCAGTACGTCATCGACAACGATTATTTTCATGGCCGTATGCTGGAAATGGACGGCGGCCTGCGGCTGTAGGACTAAAGTCTGACTTGTCTGACGGGGAGTCCGGGAGTAATATTTTTGCAACGCATACAAAGACAAACGGACGTGCCCCTGCGTTGAACAGAGCCAATTAAAAAAAAATGATAACAAGCACTGCCACCTCCCCGCAGCGGTGATTCCATCAAACAAGTGGAATCCTCGTTTCGGGGATTTTTTGTGCCTTACATATTGGGATAGTTGGGGCCGCTACCGCCTTCCGGAGGTGTCCAGCGTATATTCTGCGCCGGATCCTTGATATCGCAGGCCTTGCAGTGCACACAGTTGGCGGCGTTGATCTGAAACCTGGGCTCACCGTCCGTGGTGACGATCTCGTAGACCCCTGCCGGGCAATAGCGCTGGGCGGGTTCCTGATAGCGTGGCAGATTATCACGCAGCGGCAGCGCGGGATCGGCCAGCACCAGGTGACAGGGCTGATCCTCGTCGTGACCGGTATTGGCCAGATATACCGACGATAGCCGGTCGAACGACAACTGGCCGTCGGGCCTGGGATAGTCGATTTTTCGGCACAGGGCGGCGGGCGTCAGGGTGGCGTGATCGGGAATGCGGTCGTGCAGGGTAAAGGGCAGCTTGCCCCCCAGCCAGTTGTGGTTCAGATAATTGAAGGCGCCGCCCAGCCAGGGCCCGAATTTATGCAATGCGGGAATGAAGTTTCGGCTTTGCTTCAGCTCCTTGTGGAGCCAGCTGTCTTTGAAGGTCGCGTCGAAATCGGTGAGGGTGCGCGCGCCTGGAACACCCGCGGCCAGAGTCCGCACCAGGGTGTCGGCGGCCAGGATGCCGGATTTCATGGCGGTATGAATGCCCTTGATCCTGGCGCCATCCAGGGTACCGGCATCGCAGCCCAGTAACAGGGCGCCGGGCATGGTCATGCGCGGCAGCGAGTTCAGGCCTCCCTTGGTAATGGCACGGGCGCCGAAGGCCAGCCGTTTGCCGCCATAAAGATGGCGGGACAGCAGCGGATGCTGCTTGAGCCGCTGATATTCCTCGAAGGGGCTGAGCCAGGGGTTGCTGTAGTCGAGATCCACGATCAGGCCCACCGCCACCTGGTTGTCATCCCCGTGATACATGAAAAAACCACCCTGAGCCTCTTTCAATGGCCAGCCACTGCCGTGTATCACCAGGCCGGGCTGGTGGCGTTCCGGCGTCAGCTGCCATAACTCCTTGATGCCAAGCGCATAGTGCTGAGGATCCCGGCTCTGATCGAGCTTGAAGCGGCTGATCAACTCCTTGCCGATATGGCCGCGGCTGCCCTCGGCAAAGAGGGTGTATCGGGCGCGTAGTTCCATGCCCGGCACATGGTTGGACTTGGGGCTGCCATCTGCCGCCAGCCCCATGTCGCCGGTGAGAATGCCGCACACGGCACCCTGGTCATCATAGAGCGGTGACCGGGCGGCAAAGCCGGGAAATATCGCCACCCCCAGTTGTTCGGCCTGGCCCGCCAGCCAGCGGCACAGGTTGCCCAGGCTGATGATGTAATTGCCCTGATTGTGCATGGGGGCGGGCACCAGGGCGGGAGGCAGCTCTATGCCGCCGGTTTCGCTGGTCAGCATGTAGACGCGGTCGTCGCCGACGGCGGTGTGAACCGGTGCGCCCCGGGCTTGCCAGTCCGGGAACAGCTCGGCCAGGGCGCGAATGTCGAGCAGGGCGCCGGACAGAATATGGGCTCCTACTTCGGCGCCCTTTTCCACCACGCAGACGCTGAGCGTCAGGCCGGCGCTTTCGGCCTGCTGCATCAGCCGGCAGGCCGCGGCCAGTCCGGCGGGGCCGGCTCCCACTATCACCACGTCAAATTCCATCGACTCCCTTTGCATCATCCGATCTCGCTGTCGTTAGGGTATGGCTAAAGTATTGTATTGGTTGTGGTATTTAACAAAGGTGAAAACGGCAGGATCCGGAAGCATGGAGTAGTATTAAGGCAGATCCGAAAGCGTCCGGAGGCAAGGATGAAGGTACTGGTCACGATCAAGCGGGTTATCGATTACCACGTCAGGGTCAGGGTACTGGCCGACGAGAGCGACGTGGATCTGAACAATGTGAAGATGGCGGCCAACCCTTTCTGCGAGATAGCGCTGGAAGAGGCGGTACGCATGAAGGAGGCGGGCTGGGTATCGGAAATCGTGGCGGTGTCCATCGGCCCCCAGGCGGCGCAGGAGCAATTGCGCATGGCGCTGGCGCTGGGGGCGGACAGGGCCTTGCTGGTGCCTGTCGAGGGCCTTGTAGAGCCGCTGACGGTGGCCAGGCTGCTGGCAAAGCTGGTGGAGCGGGAACAGCCCGGCCTGGTGTTACTCGGCAAGCAGTCCATCGACACCGACAACAATCAGGTCGGCCAGATGCTGGCGGCGCTCACCGGCTGGCCGCAGGGCACCTTCGCCTCTTGCATCGAGCGGGATGGTGACGAACTGCGGGTCACCCGGGAAGTGGATGGTGGCCTGCAGACTCTGGCCCTGACGCTGCCGGCGGTGGTGACCACGGATCTGCGGCTGAACGCGCCGCGTTATGCCTCCCTGCCCAATATCATGAAGGCCAAACAGAAGCCGCTGGAAACCCTCACCGCCGATGAACTGGGCGTTGAGCCCCGAGCCCACACCCGGTTGGTGAAGGTCACACCGCCCCCGGTGCGCAAGGCAGGCATCCGGGTGAGCGATGTGGCCGAGCTGGTGGATAAACTGAAAAACGACGCAAAGGTGATCTGATGGCGATTCTGGTGATAGCGGAACACGATAATAATGTGCTCAAGGTGGCCAGCCTGCATACGCTGACCGCTGCGGCCCAGCTGGAAGGCGACATCGATCTGCTGGTGATGGGACATGGATGCCGGGCGGTGGCCGAGGCCGCTCGTGGCCTTGGCGTCAGAAAGGTATTGCTGGCCGATGATGCCGGCTATGAGCATCAGCTGGCCGAGCCCGGCGCCGCCCTGGTGGCGTCATTGGCCGGTGATTACAGTCATGTGCTGGCGGCGGCCACGACTCAGGGCAAAAATCTGTTACCCCGGGTAGCCGCCCTGCTGGACGTGGGCATGGTGTCGGACGTGGTAGCCATAGAGACGGTGGACAGCTTTCGTCGGCCCATCTACGCGGGCAATGCCATCGCCACGGTGCAGTCGCTGGATTCTATCAAGGTGCTGACCGTGCGTGCCACCGCCTTCGAGGCCATGGTGCCCGGTGATGGACAGGCGGAACTTGAAGAGCTGGCGCCGGTAGCTGGGCCCGGAGGCAGCCGTTTTGTGAGTGAGGCGCTGGCGAGTGGCGAGCGGCCCGAGCTGACGGCGGCGCGGGTGGTCGTCTCCGGCGGTCGGGGCCTGGGTTCGAAAGAGAGTTTTGCGCTGCTGGAACGACTGGCCGACAAGCTGAACGGAGCCGTGGGCGCCACCCGGGCGGCGGTGGATGCGGGCTTTGCCGCCAACGACATGCAGGTAGGGCAAACCGGCAAGATAGTGGCCCCCGAGCTCTATATCGCCGTGGGCCTGTCCGGTGCCATCCAGCATCTGGCGGGCATGAAAGACTCGAAGATCATCGTCGCCATCAACAAGGATGGCGAAGCCCCCATCTTCGAGGTGGCCGACTATGGCCTGGTGGCCGATCTGTTCGATGTGCTGCCTGAGTTGGATAAAGAGTTGAGTAAGGAGTTGGATAAGCGGTTGTGAGTTGTGCAACCTAATGTTCGGATTCAAGCTGCCCTCTGTTGTAATAAAACAACTAAAGCCGCTATAGTGGAGTCCAGTCTGCCGCCGGCAGCCGGTTCGAATGGATTCTCACATGAGAACCTTGCATGAGAACAAAAAGGGGAAAAATGGCAAAAAATAATCACCCTACCGCCGGTACCCGTACATTGTTTCATTGTCGTTATCGGCCATCTTGCGTATACTTTTACCCCGTCTTGAATTCCACATTTCATTCGTTCCCTAGCTTTCTTCAGGTTCTGCATGACGACTAAATATATTTTTGTTACTGGTGGGGTTGTTTCCTCCCTGGGTAAAGGCATTGCTGCCGGCTCCCTGGCGGCCATCCTCGAGGCTCGTGGTCTTAATGTGACCATTATGAAGCTGGATCCTTACATCAACGTGGATCCGGGAACCATGAGCCCGACCCAGCACGGTGAAGTCTTCGTGACGGATGACGGTGCTGAAACCGACCTGGATCTCGGCCATTACGAGCGTTTCATTCGTACCAAGATGACTCGCCGCAACAATTTCACCTCCGGCCGCGTTTATGCGGACGTGCTGCGCAAGGAACGACGTGGCGACTACCTTGGGGCGACCATTCAGGTGATCCCGCACATCACCAATGCCATCAAGGACAGGGTGATTGCCGGTGCCGAAGGGCATCAGGTAGCCATTGTGGAAGTCGGCGGCACCGTCGGTGATATTGAATCGCTGCCCTTCCTCGAAGCGCTGCGCCAGCTGGCGGTGGTGGTGGGCCGGGAAAACACCCTGTTCATGCACCTGACCCTGGTGCCTTATCTGGCGGCGGCCGGCGAGGTGAAAACCAAGCCGACCCAGCACTCTGTGAAAGAGCTGCTGTCTATCGGCATTCAGCCCGATATTCTGATTTGCCGCAGTGACAGAGTCATTCCGCCTAACGAACGCGCCAAGATTGCGTTGTTCTGTAACGTGTCCGAAAAGGCCGTTATCTCCCTGAAAGACGTGGACTCCATCTACAAGATACCGGCTCTGCTGCGCTCTCAGGGGCTGGACGAACTGGTGGTCAAGCGCTTCGGTCTGGATTGCCCGCCTTCGGACTTGTCCGAGTGGGAGCAGGTGATCTACGAAGAAGCCAACCCCACCGGTGAAGTGACCATCGGCATGGTCGGCAAGTATATCGAGCTGCCCGACGCCTACAAGTCGGTGAACGAGGCACTCAAGCACGGCGGCCTGAAAAACCGGCTGAGCGTCAACATCAAATACATCGATTCCCAGGATCTGGAAAGCAAGGGCCTGGGTCTGCTCGAGGGCCTGGATGCCATTCTGGTGCCCGGCGGCTTCGGCGAGCGCGGTGTAGAAGGCAAGATCATGGCGGCCCGCTATGCACGTGAAAATCGCGTACCTTACCTGGGCATCTGCCTGGGGATGCAGGTGGCATTGATCGAATACGCCCGCAACGTGGCTGGCCTGGAAGGCGCCCATTCTTCCGAATTCGACGCCAAGAGCCCCTATCCGGTGGTGGGTCTGATCACCGAATGGATTGACGAAGAAGGCAATGTCGAAGTGCGTGATGAACTGTCCGATCTGGGCGGCACCATGCGCCTGGGCGCACAGCTGTGCCACCTGGAGCCTGGCTCCAAGGTACATGCCCTGTACGGCTCCGACACCATCTATGAGCGTCATCGCCACCGTTATGAGGTGAACAATCGCCTGCTACCGAAGATCGAAGCAGCCGGCCTGAAGGTGACCGGTCGTTCCGCCGACAAGAAATTGGTGGAGATCATCGAAAACCCGGATCATCCCTGGTTTGTGGCGGCGCAGTTCCATCCGGAATTCACTTCCACTCCGCGTGATGGTCATGGCCTCTTTGCCGGTTTCGTGAAGGCAGCGGGTCAATACCAGCAGGGAGAGCTGGAATAAACTGATACAGCGGCTGAGCCTGAGGCTCAGCCGCACTTTTTAGTGCTTTATCTCGTTTTTACCTTTCCACTATTTTTACCTTTCAACATAAGAGGAAGTTAGAGAATGGCTAAGATCGTTAAAGTGATCGGTCGTGAAATCATCGACTCTCGTGGCAACCCTACCGTAGAAGCCGATGTGTACCTGGAAGGCGGCTTCGTGGGCCGCGCCGCGGCGCCGTCCGGCGCCTCTACCGGTTCCCGCGAGGCCCTGGAACTGCGTGACGGCGACAAGTCCCGCTTCCTGGGTAAGGGCGTGCAAATTGCCGTTGCCAACATCAATGACCAGATTGCTGCCGCCCTGATTGGCAAGGATGCAAGCCAACAGGCCGAGATCGATCAACTGATGATTGATCTGGACGGTACCGATAACAAGGCCAAGCTGGGTGCCAACGCCATCCTGGCCGTGTCCCTGGCCACCGCCAAGGCCGCCGCCGCCGCCAAGGGCCTGCCGCTGTATGCCTGGATCGCCGAACTGAACGGTACCCCGGGTCAGTACTCCATGCCGCTGCCGATGATGAACATCATCAACGGCGGTGAGCATGCCGACAATAACGTCGACATTCAGGAGTTCATGATTCAGCCGGTCGGCGCCAAGAACATCAAGGAAGCCCTGCGTATCGGCGCCGAGGTGTTCCACAACCTGGCCAAAGTACTGAAGGCCAAGGGCCTGAGCACCGCCGTGGGCGACGAAGGTGGCTTCGCGCCGGATCTGGAGTCCAATGCCGCCGCGCTGGCTGCCATCAAGGAAGCGGTAGAACAGGCCGGTTACGTGCTGGGTAAAGACGTGACTCTGGCCATGGACTGCGCCGCCTCCGAGTTCTTCGACAAGGAAGCGGGTAACTACAACCTGAAAGGCGAAGGCAAGGTTTTCACTTCTCAGGAATTCACCCATTACCTGGAAGAACTGACCAAGCAGTATCCGATCGTGTCTATCGAAGACGGACTGGACGAGTCTGACTGGGACGGTTTCGCCTATCAGACCAAGATCCTGGGCGACAAGATCCAGCTGGTGGGTGACGATTTGTTCGTGACCAACACCAAAATCCTGCAGGAAGGTATCGACAAGGGCATCGCCAACAGCATACTGATCAAGTTCAACCAGATTGGCTCCCTGACCGAGACCCTGAACGCCATCAAGATGGCGAAAGACGCCGGCTACACCGCGGTGATCTCTCACCGTTCCGGTGAAACCGAAGATGCCACCATCGCCGATCTGGCGGTAGGCACCTGCGCCGGCCAGATCAAGACCGGCTCCATGAGCCGCTCCGATCGGGTTGCCAAGTACAACCAGCTGATCCGCATCGAGGAAGAGCTGGAAGGCAAGGCCCCGTACCACGGCCTGTCCGAGGTAAAAGGCCAGGCTTAATGCCTGCCCTGAAATGAACAAAGCCCCGCCTTGAGCGGGGCTTTTTGTTAATTATTGGTATGGTGCGCAATGCGAAGCATCAGCAGGGTTATACCAATCTGTAAAACTAACTGATCTGTTTAGCTGCCTTGTAAAGGTCGGACGAAAGGTCTACTCCACCGACACGCTGCAAGCACCTCCATGTGGCGCTCAGCACATGACGTCCTGTCATGTGATGGTCGGTAGAGTAGAACCCTTCATCCGCCCCTCTGCTGCGGAGTCGCCTGTGGGAGCGTTCTGCAGACAACTCGGTGCTTAAGGAGATGCAACAGAGATCGGCTCCCACGACCGTGAAATGCCATGGCCGAAAAATGCTCCTGCCGTTCCGGCATTCCCACCCTCCCTGGCGGTCAGATGGCATTTCCCGAGCCCTCAGGGGGCGAGCTTGCCTCGCCGTGACGAACGTTGCAGCCTGACCGAACATTCAGTGAATGTTCGCAGTAGGCTGCAACGGTGAGTGTCATTTACCAGTGGCGTGTCGTGGGAGGTGGCTCTGTTTCCTCGAGTATCCAGTTTAACCTAGATCATACTTTTATTTAGTATGGTATTACTTTGGTCGACGAATGTTCTCGTCGTGGTCTGGCCCCGCCCCGTGCGGGGTTTCTTTTGTTCGGCTCCCGAATATGGGAAACTAGCGCGCTACTTTTGGAGGATTGATGCGCATCCTGACGCTGATACTGCTCGCCCTGTTAGGCACCCTGCAATACCACCTGTGGTGGGGAAAAAACGGCTTGGCCGAATATAACGAAGCCCAGGCTAATGTTGCCCGCCAGATGACCGATAACGAACAGCTGGTTGCCCGCAACGCCTTGCTGTATCGGGAAATCGAGGATCTCAACAAGGGGCTGGCGGCGGTGGAAGAGCTGGCGCGCAACGATCTCGGCATGATCAAGCCCGGAGAAACTTTTTACCGCCTGCTGTTGGCGGAAGAGCCATCACCATGATACCCGACCTGTCTTTTACCGCCGTGGTGCCCGCGGCCGGGATCGGTAGCCGTATGGCCGCCGACATACCCAAACAATATCTGCCACTGGGTGGCAGAACCGTGCTCGAACAGACACTGGAACCTCTGCTCAATCATCCGGCCATCGCCCGTATCATAGTGGCCACCGCCGAGCAGGATCCCTGGTTTGACAGCCTGGAGCTGGCCCGGAACCCTCGGGTGTTGCGGGTCATCGGTGGGCGCGAGCGAGCCGATTCGGTGCTCAATGCCCTGGCTCATGTAAAGACCGACTGGGTGCTGGTGCACGATGCGGCCAGGCCCTGCCTGCATCGCGCCGATCTCGACGCGGTATTGGCGGCGGGTCGGCAGCCCCAGGGCGCCCTGCTGGCCTGTCGGGTGCGCGACACCATGAAACGGGGTGATGGTCAGGGCGCCATCAGTACCAGTGTGTCCAGAGATGAACTCTGGCATGCCCTGACGCCTCAGTGCTTTGCCACGGCTCCCCTGCAACAGGCGCTGAGCGCGTCTCTGGCGGCCGGCGCCATCATCACCGACGAGGCCTCGGCCATGGAGTGGGCCGGTTTTCACCCCCGGCTGGTGGAAGGGCGTGCCGACAATATCAAGATAACCCGTCCGGAAGACCTTGGCCTGGCGGGCTTTTTTCTGCAGCAGATGAGTGAGAGCAAACTATGATGCGAATCGGGATGCGAATCGGACACGGCTTCGACGTGCACAAGTTTGGTGGTCAGGGGCCCTGCATTCTGGCCGGCGTTGCTGTGCCTTACACCCAGGGCCTGTTGGCCCATTCCGATGGTGATGTGGTGCTGCACGCCCTGAGTGATGCCCTGCTCGGCGCCATTGGCGCCGGCGATATCGGCCGGCACTTCCCGGATACCGATGCGGCCTATGCCGGCATCGACAGCCGTATTCTGCTGCGCGACGTGTTCGAACGGGTCAGACAGGCCGGTTTTACATTGGGCAACGCGGACATTACCGTGCTGGCCCAGGCGCCCAGACTGGCGCCTTTCATCGGGGACATGGTGGCCAATATTGCCGCCGATCTGCACGCGGATCCCACCCTCATCAACGTCAAGGCCACCACCACCGAGCAGCTCGGTTTTGTGGGCCGTAAAGAAGGCATAGCGGCAGAAGCCGTAGTGCTATTGGTACAAGCATGAACAACAACTGGCATTATCTGCACGGACAACCCGAATACAGTGGACGCCTGAAGGCGGCACCGGAAGATTTTATCGTACGCGAAGACCTGGGCTTTGGCCCCGGCGGCGAGGGTGAGCATATACTGCTGCACATCCGCAAACGCGGCCAGAATACCCAGTGGGTGGCGCGCGAGCTGGCGCGGCTGGCGGGCGTGACGCAGCGGGAAGTGACCTGGGCCGGACTCAAGGACCGGCATGCGGTGACCGAGCAGTGGTTCGGGGTGCATTTGCCGGGCAAGGAGATGCCGGACTTTTCGAGCCTCGAAAACGACGATGTGCAGATCCTGGCCATCGCCCGTCACAACAAGAAGCTGAAAACCGGCGCCCTCAAGGGTAACTGGTTCGAACTCAGAGTCACCGAGCTGGAAGGGCAGGGAGATTTGGAGACCCGCCTGGCGGCCATCGCCGAGCGCGGTGTCCCCAACTATTACGGCGACCAGCGTTTTGGCCGGGAGTTCGGTAACCTGGATCAGGCCAGGGCCATGTTCAAGGGGCGTCGGGTCAAGGATCGCAACAAGCGTTCTTTGTATCTGTCTTCCGCCCGCAGCTACCTGTTCAATCTGGCGGCGAGCCATCGACTGGCCGCCGGCCTGGGTGAACAGCTGCTGGATGGCGACTGTGTGATGCTTGCGGGCAGCCAGTCTTTCTTTACCCTGGACGAAGACAATCCGCTGGACGACGCCATGCAGGCCCGCTTTGCCGAAGGTGATGTGCGTTTGAGCGCCCCGCTGTGGGGCCGAGGTCGGCTGGCGAGTCGTGGTCAAGCCGGCGAGCTGGAACAGGCGGCGATCGCCGGACAGGAAGACCTGTGTGAGGGGCTCGAAGCCAATGGCCTGAAGCAGGAACGGCGCCCCTTGCTGCTTATCCCCAGG
Source organism: Oceanisphaera sp. (assembly GCA_041586855.1). Lineage (GTDB taxonomy): Bacteria > Pseudomonadota > Gammaproteobacteria > Enterobacterales > Aeromonadaceae > Oceanimonas. The sequence goes on from JBFGZI010000013.1 coordinate 15,542, forward strand.
CAGATGAGCTGGAGCAGGGAGGGCGACAGCCTGACGCTGTCGTTCTGGCTACCGGCAGGAAGCTACGCCACCAGCCTGGTGCGGGAATTGATCAAGGATAATGGAAGCGATGAAGATACTGGTGAGTAATGATGATGGTGTGAATGCCCTGGGCATTCGTACCCTGAGTCGGGCGCTGGCGGAATTTGCCGAGGTGGTGACGGTGGCGCCTGACCGTAACCGTAGTGGGGCCAGTCATTCCCTGACGCTGGAAGTACCCTTGCGGGCCGACAAGCTGGATGACAGCGGTTTCTATTCGGTCAAGGGCACCCCCACCGATTGCGTGCACTGGGCGGTGAACAGCCTGCTCGATCCGGACCCGGACATGGTGGTAGCCGGTATCAATCACGGCGCTAACCTGGGCGACGACGTGATTTACTCCGGCACGGTGGCGGCGGCCACCGAAGGGCGTCACCTGGGTTTGCCCTCGGTGGCGGTGTCGCTGTGCGGCGATCGATATTTCGAGACGGCGGCCCATTATGCCAGCCTGCTGGTGCAGGGGTTGTTGCGGGCGCCGCTGGCGTCCAATCAGATCCTGAATGTGAATGTGCCCGACTTGCCGCTGGAAGAGATTCGGGGTATCAAGGTGACTCGTCTGGGTAACCGTCATCGCAGTGATGCCGTGTTAAAAGAATATGACCCCCGTGGTCGGCCTATTTACTGGATAGGGCCTCCGGGTGCCATTCAGGACTCGGGTGAAGGCACCGACTTCGATGCGGTGGAGCGGGGCTATGTTTCCATCACCCCATTGACCATCGACATGACGGCTTATGCGCAGATGGCGGCGCTGGCCAGCTGGATTAAAGAAGTGGAGTAACGGGTGCTAACGTTAGCGGGACAGCAGCTCTACCGTTTGCTGCAACAACAGGGGATCAGAGACGAACGGGTATTGCAGGCTATTGCCGGTCTGCCAAGAGCCCAGTTTGTCGATGAGGCCATGGCTCACAAGGCCTGGGAAAACAGTGCCTTGCCCATCGGTTTTGGCCAGACCATTTCGCAACCTTATATAGTGGCACGGATGACGGAAGTACTGCTGGCCCAGCAGCCAAAGCGGGTGCTCGAAGTGGGTACAGGGTCGGGCTTTCAGACTGCGGTGCTGGCACAATTGGTAGAGCAGGTCTTTACCGTTGAGCGGATAAAGTCGCTGCAATATCAGGCCCGACGCCGGTTGCAGCGACTGGATTTACACAACATTTCGACCAAGCACGGCGATGGCTGGCTGGGCTGGGCCAGCAAGGCGCCCTTCGACGCCATTATGGTAACGGCGGCGGCGCAGGAAACCCCCCAGGCGCTGTTGTCGCAACTGGCGGATGGCGGGCGTATGGTGATCCCGGTGGGGCAGAGTCAGCAGTCGCTGTGGCTCTATCAGCGCCGTGGTGATCAATTTTCTCGTACCGAGCTGGAATCGGTACGTTTTGTACCTTTGGTGAAGGGTGATCTTGAGTGAAGATTTTTTCGCGGTTGTATCGGCAGGTCATGATGTGGGCCGTACACCGGCATGCGCCGGTTTATTTGTCTTTGAACAGTTTTGTCGAGTCCATCTTCTGGCCTGTGCCGGTGGATGTGATGCTGGCACCCATGGCGCTGTCCAAGCCGGAACGGGCCTGGCATTATGCCGCCCTCGCCACCTTCTTCTCGGTACTGGGCGCCGCCTTCGGTTATCTGCTGGGCTATGCGTTATGGGAACCGGTGGTGCAGCCCTTTATCGCCACCATGGGTTACGAAGGCAAGATGCTGGTTGCCCAACAGTGGTTTGATGAATGGGGCATCTGGGTCATCTTCATCGCCAGCTTTACCCCTATACCCTACAAGGTGTTTACGGTCACGGCCGGCCTGCTGCAGATGGCCTTCCTCCCCTTCCTGCTGATTTCCCTGGTCGGGCGGGGCTTGCGCTTTTTTCTGGTCTCGGGCCTGATGGTCTGGGGCGGAGTCAAAATGGAGCGTAAGCTGATTCAGTATATCGATATCCTCGGCTGGCTGTGTCTGGCGGCGGCGGTGGTGGCCTATCTGTTGCTGAGCAACTGATGCAAGGGCGGAGCAGCACATTCAGACTGGCGTGTTTCAACCTGATGTTGATCACCCTGCTGACGGCCTGTTCCGCTTCTCGCCCGGCGCCGGTGGTGCATGCCCGTGGCCAGTTCAAGGCCGATGGCCGCCATTATGTGGTGGCCAAGGGCGATACTCTGTACTCCATCGCCTGGCAGGCCGGTACCGATGTGCCGACCCTGGCAAGACATAATCGAATTCAGGCACCTTACTCCATTTATCCCGGCCAGACCTTGCGGCTGGATGTTCCCGACGCCGCTCTGGTGGTATACCGGGTACGTCGTGGCGATACCCTCAGTATCATAGCGCGCAATACCGGCCATACTGTGGCCGATCTCGCTACCCTGAACGGGCTTAAACCTCCTTATCGCATCTATGTCGGTCAGCCGTTGAACCTGCGTGCGCGCCCCGTTGTCGCCGCTGATAAAGGGCGACTTGCATCCACGGTTTTACCTCGCCCGGGTCCGGGAAAAATCCGGGTAACCTCAAGCGTAACAGC